>CAJXRM010000080.1 GCA_913059205.1 uncultured Flavobacteriales bacterium | reverse complement strand
ATCTACACAGAGTAGATCGTCGGCAGCGTCAGATGTGTATAAGAGACAGGGAGAACCAACTCCATCCCATTTCTCCCATTTTTTCAACTCGATATATTGTGGGTTTTTCGAAATTTGAGATGCTTCAAGTTGAATAGCCTCGGCTTTAAATTTTGCAGAAACGATTAAAGAAGAATCTCCACGTGCTTTTTCAATTCGCGCATTAGCCAAATATTCCTGCTCTTTTTGTTTCTCCTTCGCCGTTAAATTTCGTTGCTTTTGTGTTTCCTTGTTTGTAATCTCTTGCGCAATATTCTCAGGCAAGTTTACATCAGCAATCTCCACGTAGGCTAGTGTTATATGATTTTTCTTAAAATCTTGTTTTAACAAATCTTCAATTTCACCTTCAAGAGCTTCACGCTTAGAACTGTACACTTGTTCATATGTGTAACGACCAATTACATCTTTAATCGCTCCTTTTGACTTATCATCAACAAAAGATATGTAGTTACGACCGTGTTGCTTATGTAATTTTCCAGGCTCACCTTTTGTAACAGAAAAACGAACAGAAACATACACTTCTATATTCGTTCCATTTATATCCATTACTGTTGAATTATACTTAGAAGTCTCTTCTCTGACACTATACGTTATCATTTCATTCCAAGGTGCAATGAAATATGTTCCTTCATCATAAGGTGCTTCGTCTATGGCAATACCTCCGTTGTATGGTCGATAGACAAATCCTTGTTCTCCCGGTTCAACATCCTGCCACGACATTAAAAAAAGTATTATTAATATTAATGCACTAACACCAATAATCACGTATCTAACGATTTTTTTTGGGTCAATATTCAATTCGGGCATTTGTTTTCTAAAGTCGTTCATTTACTTTCTTTGTTTTGCTTTTTTAAATAATCAATTACGAGATAAGAAACGCCGGCGATTAAACCAATCGCCATTACTTTAATAAATGGTGATCCTTTTAAAAGGTAGCGAAATGATAAAAATACGGTTCCTCCGATAATCACTATACCGAAGACCAGTTTATACATAAATTGTGATCTCTTATCCATAATTTCTAATGAATCCTAAAGTTAAGAATATAAACTCATTTTAAGCCAATTGAATGACTATCTTTGCGCTGTGAATTTTGCAATAGTCGATATAGAAACAACTGGTGGGAGTCCAAAAGACTCTAAAATCACTGAAATTGCAATATACAAACACAATGGATTTGAAATTATTGATGAGTATGAAACACTTATCAATCCCGAAATTCCTATTCCTCCGTTTATTTCAAATCTTACTGGAATCAATGATCAAATGGTCATGAATTCACCTCGTTTTTTTGAAGTCGCAAAGGAAATTGTTGAATTTACGAAGGATTGTGTTTTTGTTGCGCACAATGTGGCATTTGATTATAGCATTATTCGCTCCGAATTTCGCTCTTTAGGATTCGATTATCGCTTACCGCACATGTGCACAGTTAAAACTGCACGCAAAATTATTCCCGGGCACGATTCATACAGTTTAGGAAAATTAACTCGTGGCTTGGGAATTACACTAACAGGTCGACACAGAGCTGGAGGCGATGCGCTAGCAACGGCAAAATTGTTTACGATTTTATACGCCGAAGATGAAGCGATGCTAAAATCGATGATCACAGAAGAAGTAAATCCGAAACGCTTACATCCAAAATTGGACGTCAATGTGCTTGATGAAATTCCAAATAAGGCAGGAGTGTATAAGTTTTTCAATGAAACAAATCAATTGATTTACATAGGTAAAAGTGTTCATCTGAAGAAAAGGATTGAACAACATTTACGCAATCAAAAATCGGCAAAGGAAATAAAAATGCAAAAAGAAATAGCGCGAATAGAATTCATTTTAACGGGCTCGGAACTGATTGCTCTTTTACTGGAATCGAAATTGATCAAACAGTATAAACCAATTCACAATCGTGCTTTAAAACGAAATAAATTCCCTTACGGGGTTTTCAGCTATTTCGATGACGCAGGTTATATGCGTTTTTTCGTAGGTCCAAGTTCCAAAATGTCCGAAGACCCCATTGCCTCTTTTGTGTCAAAGCTAGAAGGTGTTGCTTTTTTGACAAAAAATGTTGAGAAGTTCCAGCTGTGTCAAAAACTATCCGATTTATACAATTCAAATGGCGCTTGCTTTCATCATTCGATTAAAGAATGTAAAGGCGCATGTGTGAAAGAAGAAACTCCAGAAAATTACAATAAACGCTGCCAACTTTTCATTAATGAAACGCTTTTGAACAACGAAACGTTCTACGTAGTAGATAAAGGTCGTGAACGCAATGAAAAGAGTTTAATATTCATTAAAAATGGATCCCTGAAAGGATTTGGCTATGCACCATTCCATTTTAATAAACTACCAAGTAGTAAATGGGAACAATTCATTCAATTTACAGAAGAAGATAGAGATTCGCGTGTGATTCTAACTCAATTCTTAAAAAAGAACAATGAATTAAACATTGTTACGCTTAAGTAATAAATGAATTACTGCTTGTATCGGTAGTATAAACACATAAAACTTAACGACTTATCGAACAATCACATCCTTCGGTTCTTGATTATATGTTAAAAACAGTAATTAAAATAAACTATTTGATAATTTTGGGGCGATGTACTCTAAATTAATCCTCATATTTCTCTTGCTCCTTCATCTGAATGGAAATAGTCAGCAAACAATAGGGATAATTCGTGCTACAGAGAAAATAACAATCGATGGATTCGATAATGAAGCAGCTTGGTCTTTCAAACCAAATGAATCTCACTTTACGCAGTTCTCGCCTAATCCTTCATCTCCTTCGAGTCAAAAAACAGCTGTTAAATTGATGTACGATGACGATGCCTTGTATGTCTTTGCAAGCTGTTTCGATGAAGCCGATAAAGTATCTAAAATCTTATCCATTCGCGATGATTTTAACGCCAATACGGATAATTTTCAAATCATTCTCGACACGTACAACGATGATCAAAATGGATTTGTATTTGGAGTAAGCTCAATGGGCGTGCAATACGATTCCAAAATTTTTATAAGTGATGAAAGCCAAGAGCTCAACATGGTGTGGAACAGCGCCGTACAACATACCACCGAAGGTTGGCAAGTTGAAATGCGTATTCCGTATTCAGCTTTTCGATTTCCGAAAGTCGAAAATCAAAATTGGGGTGTAAATTTTTACAGACAAATTAGTCGCTTGAGAGAAGAAAGTACATGGAATCCGATAAAACCTGACTTTGATAATTTTGTGGCGCAATGTGGAACTTTAGAAGGCGTGAATGGCATTCAACCTCCATTGCGTTTAGCGTTTATGCCGTATGTTTCGGGATATGCAGATCATTATGATAAAGAATTGCCAGACGTAAACAACTGGTCATTTCAATTCAATGGTGGAATGGACATAAAATTGGGGTTGAACGAGGCATTCACGCTAGACATGACATTGGTTCCTGATTTCGGACAGGTCGTTTTTGATAATCAAGTTCTTAATTTAAGTCCTTTTGAAATACAGTTCAACGAAAACCGGCAATTCTTTACTGAAGGAACAGAACTGTTTAATAAGTCTGGACTTTTCTACAGTCGACGCATCGGAATTCAAGCACCAGGAAAAGTACTGGGCACTCAACTGGGAGAAAACGAATATTTGCAAAACGTTCCATCTGCTTCTCAATTGTACAATGCAACCAAAATATCAGGCCGCACGAAGAAAGGGCTTGGAATAGCATTTTTCAATGCCATAACCGCATCTCAAAAAGCAACAGCAGTAAACACAATAACAGGTGAAGAGCGAGAAGTTGTCATTTCACCATTGACCAATTTCAATGTACTTGTATTGGATCAAAACCTTAAAAACAACAGTTCGGTAACATTTACAAATACGCATGTTTTTCGTGCAGGATCTTTTTATGATGCGACTGTCACGGGTGTCGATTTAAAATTGAACACGCGAACAAATAACTACGGTGTGGTGACATGGCTGAACGTTTCCGGAAAATACGAATCCAATAAGCAAGTTTTTGGTCATACTGCAGGAGTTGACTTTCGCAAGCAAACAGGCAAATTCACCTTTAACACTATTTATGGAGAAGAATCGAACACATTCGATCCAAACGATCTTGGTTTTAACACAGTGAACAACAAACGCATATTCAATCAACGTTTTTCGTACCGTATTTTCAAACCTTTTTGGAAGTTGAATCGATTGAGCACGTCAATTGATTTTGAATACAACCGTTTGTATTCGCCCAACGCTTATACATCAACAAATGTAAATTGGAATCTATTTGTTAATTCCAAACGTTTTCATGCTGCAGGATTGAGCATCAATTCATCTGTAACAAAAAGTTACGATTATTTTGAGCCAAGAAAGTGGGGAGAATTTTTTGTACGTCCTGTTTACGCGTCAACCTCGGCGTGGATTTCCAGTAACTACCAAAAACGTTTCGCTCTCGACGCAAACATTAGCTACGACATTATTGATGATGCTGATTGGAAAGACTTTGGATACAGCATTTCACCACGTGTGCGAATTTCCAATAAAATTTTCTTAGTCTATAGATGGGAACATTCCTTTTCTATGAATGGTCAAGGATATGCTGTTGCTTTTGGTACACCAGTTGAAACAAGTGAAGCAATTGTTTTTGGAAACCGAAACCGCACCAATGTAATTAATACCATCAATATTAATTATACTTTGACCAATCGAATGGGAATTACATTCAAATTACGTCATTACCGTTCTCACATTCGTTACAATTACTTTTATGATTTGCAAGAAGATGGAAGCTTAGAACGAAATGAATTAACTGGACTTGATGCCGATGGTGAATCTGCATACAATACCAATTTCAACGCCTTCACGATTGATTTTGTTTACCGCTGGGTATTCCGTCCAGGAAGCGAATTAAGTTTGGTCTGGAAGAACTCTATTTTCACAAATGATAAGCGCGTTAGCGAAACCTATCTGCAAAACCTCGGTTCTACATTTGAAAACAATGCAGCAAACAGTATTTCTATCAAATTACTGTATTGGATCGATTATCAGGACATCAAACGTTTGTTTAAAAAGTAAGTTCGCTTTTGTGTATATTTGAATAGATAATGGGAATATGTATGCTGGTAAGCATATCCATTTGTTAGGAACAATGAATATGACACGAACCATATTAATAGCCACACTCTTGTTCTGCTTTAAAAGTCAAGCACAAAATGTTATTATTGACAGCTGTGGAGTAAATGACAGCGCAAAATTGAATCAGTACGAGGTGATATATTTTAATTCCGCACTAGATTCTACTCAACTTTTCGATGGCTTTACTTTTAATGATAAGAACGTTTTGTTTCTTAATGGCAATTATGGAGCAATGATAAAATCAAAAAGCGAATTCTTTGAACAATTTGGAAAACCGTGGTTTGAAAAAGAGGACTTTCCCCAATTGCAAATAATCATTCTTACGGATAAAGAGAAAGCAGAACTCAAGAATTATGATGCAATTGTTGTCTCATGGTCAAAAATCCCACTTTCAGAAAGAAATAGAGATAAGTTTCTTGAAAATGGAAAAAAGGAAGTACTAAAAACAACTAATATCTACGGGCTGAAAACCAAATGAGCTCGCGTTTCCTAGTTGAGAACCGTTACAGGGCATATTAAAGAAACCTGAAATGAACAAAATGATACAATTGATTAACCTAGTATTCATATTGATCCTAAGCTTTTCCTGCGTTGACAAGAAATCGGCAGAAGGAGAAACTAATAAATCAGAATTGGAGCTAGATTCAAAAACCGACACTTTAAAATTTACTTCGGGAATTCGTTCTATTTTTCAAGATAGTAAGGGAAATTATTGGTTTGGGAGTCATAGTGAAGGCGTAAGTTTTTATAATGGAAGATCATTTCAATACTATACTACCAATGAAGGTTTAGCTAGCAATCAAATTCGCACCATACAGGAAGATAAGAATGGTATTATTTGGTTTGGAACAGCAAATGGTGTAAGTAGTTACGACGGGATGAGTATTAAAATCCACCAAGTAAATGAAGATTCAGAAACCGTATGGGCGAAAACCGACAATGACCTATGGTTTAACGCAGGAACTCAGCAAGGTGTTTATAGATATAATGGGCAAAAATTAGATTATTTAGCATTTCCAAATCCAAAACATATGCGTTCAGGTAACTTGTATGCTATAACTGGTATCTCAACAGGAAAAAACAATATGCAATGGTTTGGCACATATGTAGGTGTTTTTGGTTATAATGGCAGTGAGTTAACAACAATTAATGATGAAACACTCGGATTTACCAAAGAATCTGAAAAAATTCACGTTAGAAGTATTCTTGAAGATTCACAAGGCAGACTTTGGATTGGAAATAATGGAATTGGTGTTCTCCTTAAAAGTGGAAACTCTATCATTAACTTTTCCAAAGAGCACGGAAAATTAATTCCAATGAATGAATTTGAAGCAAACGCCCAAAGTAAACAGTTTGCTAAAAACACAGGACTACAAGCAGTTTTTGCCATTACAGAAGATAGTCAAGGAAATATTTGGTTTGGAGATAGAGATTCAGGAGCTTGGAAGTATGACGGTAAATCGTTGATAAACTACAAAATTGACACAAAATTGAAATCTCAAATGATATATGACATTTATGAAGACCAAAACAAAAACTTGCTCTTTGGAATGGCAGAAGGTGGTGTTTATAAATTTAATGGAAAGTCATTTGAAAAATGGCTTTAGGTAATTACTTGTTCTCACCTACTACTCATTGCCCAAAACGCTACACAACATGAAAACAAATCAGAAAATATACTTATCGGTGTACGCTGCTTTAGTGCTAATACTAAATTCCTGTGGTTTTGGCGAAAGTGAATACTATACTTATACAACAAACGACGGTTACAATGAAATCTACTTTTTGTGGGCCGACTCTTCAAAATGCGGAGTTACAATTTGTGATACAACTATTAAATTTGATGGATTAAAATTATTTTTTACATTTGACAACTCAACTGTCAATGCTGACTGTGAAAAATATTTCTCACACATTAAAAACGATAAACGCGAGATTGTCGATTCTGTAGAAAATTGCGCTTGGTATTTTAATATCCCTGAAAATGATAGCAGAATAAAAGAGAATTCTTTCGCAACTCTTTATCTATTGAACGGTAAAGCAATAGTCTTGGTTGACACTTTGTACAGAAAAAAGGAAAAAATCACCATTATCGACCAACTACCATTGCCAAAACTTCATTAAGTATACAATTCAAAGGTCTCCTCTTTCTAACACATGATATGTTTCGATACGATCAAGGATCAGCCGAACATCCTTATCTGTTATCCATGAAAATTCAACAATCCAGTACAGATTATCACAATCGGTTCTCAGATTGCATTAAAATGGTGTTTCTCAGAAAAAAAATACTAGATCATGCACATAAAAAAAGCCTCAACAAAATTGCTGAGGCTTTAGAAGTATATTCTTTATTACTATTACAATCGTGTTGCAGTACCATTTTCTAGTTCTGCTCTTTCAGCTGCTGCTTGAGCTTCCATTGCTTTTTTAGCTGCAATTTTCTCAGCATCTTCAACCATAATTTTCTTAGAGAAGTCAATTAAAATTGGCGTTGCAATACACAATGAAGAGTATGTTCCGACAATTACACCAACCATTAAGGCAAAGATAAATCCTTTAATTGCTGCTCCACCGAACAAGAAGATAATTAACAATACAATGAACGTTGTCATCGATGTATTAATTGTTCTTGATAACGTAGAGTTCAATGAATCGTTGATTTGCTCACCTTGATTTGATGATTTATGCATTCCAAGGTTCTCACGAATTCTATCAAATACAACCACGGTATCATTAATTGAGTAACCAATTACTGTAAGGATAGCTGCAACGAATGCTTGGTCGATATCCATATTGAAAGGTAAAATTCCGTGGAAAATAGCGAATGCCGCTAACACCAACAATACATCGTGAACCATGGCGATAATCGCACCGGTTGAATACTGCCATCTACCGAATCGGATTAAGATGTAAGCAAAGATGATTACCAATGAAAGTAAAATCGCTGTTAAAGAAGATGAAATCAACTCCTTCGAAACTGTAGCGGATACACTTCGAGATTCTTGAATTTCGAATCCACCCACTTTATCTTTACAATTTGCTAATCCTTCTTCTAACTTCGTTTTAACTAACTCATTTCCGTTTTCATTCGCTAACAAGTAGTTTGTTGTAATGTCTAAATAGAAATTGTTTTTCTTCGTTTTCAACTCAATTGAAGCTGCTTTTCCGTTTTTCGAAACAAACGTTTTTGCTAAGTTTTCACGGATATAATCTAAATTTTCTCCAGCTGATTTCTCGAATTTCACACCAAAAGTACGACCTCCAGAGAACTCAACACTTGGGTGAAGACCTCTAGTTGCCAATGCAATTGCACCACCAATAACTAGAACACCAGAAACCATGTAGAACAATTTACGTTTCCCTACGAAATCGAAATTGAAGTTCTTTAATGCTCCTTTGGTCATTTTCGTTTCGAAATTGATAGGACGACCTTTCTTCATCCACCAAAGGATAATTAAACGTGTTAGTACCAACGCACAGAACAATGAAGTAAAAATACCGATGATTAACGTTGTAGCAAAAGATTCAATTGGTCCAGAACCAAATGACTTCAATACAATTGCCGTTAATAAAGTAGTAACGTTTGCATCGACAATAGAAGAAAGTGCTTTTTGGAAACCAGTATCAATAGCAGATTTCAAATCTTTCCCAGCCGTTTGCTCTTCACGAATACGCTCGAAGATAAGTACGTTCGCATCAACCGCCATACCAATTGTAAGAACGATACCTGCGATACCAGCCAAAGTCAATACCGCTCCAAAAGAAGCAAGTGAACCAAAGATGAATAAGATATTCGCAAACAATGCGATATCGGCTACAATTCCCGCTTTTCCATAGTAGAAAACCATGTAAATGAAAACCAAGATTAAAGCAAATCCAAATGACATTAATCCAGAGCTCGCATTTTCAGCACCAATTGTAGGTCCAACTTTCGTTTGTTCTTTAATCACACAAGGAGCAGGTAATGCACCACCATTTAATAATCCAGCTAAATCTTTTGCTTCATTAATAGTGAATGAACCAGAAATCTGAGTTCTACCACCCGTGATTGCACCATTTACTCTAGGAGCACTGTACACAACGCTATCCATTGTGATTGCAATTACACGTTCGATATTCTCTTGCGTCATTTGCGCCCAGCGATCACCACCTTCTTCTGTCATTTGAAGATCTACAGTAATTTTCCCTTCTTGCTGATCGTATCCAGTTGACGCAGATTTAATGTCTTTTCCACCAACCATCGCTTTTCCTGTTGCAGGAATACGAACAGCGTAAAGGAACATTGCCATTTCTTTTGTATCATTACTTACCGATTCCAAATTAGCTCCCCACATGAACTTGATGTCCTCAGGGAATAAAGCTAAAATATCTGCTCTTCTTAAGATTTTATCTACAGCACCTACATTTTCAGATGAAACATATCCTATAGAATACATTCCAGCGCTTTTCACCAATTCAGCAAGACCTTTTTGAGAACCTTCACCGTTCAATGAAGCAATATCAGTTAACGACTCTGTCTCTTCTGTTTTAGTTGTATCAACATCTGCAACATCAGTTGAATCAGAAGCTTCTTCATCTAAATCAATGTCATCCGTGTTAATTGGCTCAGAGCGAGAAAGAACTCCTGCTTGTTGCCACATCGCACCGATTTGTTGAATATCGTATGTTTCGTAAAACTGAAGATTTGCTGTTGATTGCAATTTCTCAGCAACTGTCGCCTCATCTTGAACTCCTGGAAGCTCAATGTATAAACGATTGTTGATTGGATCTTTTTGAATATTCGGTTGCGCAACACCAAATTGGTTAATACGGCGATTCATGATTTCTTCAACACCGTCCATTGAAGAAGCTTCTTTTTCGCGTAAAAACGCTTCAACTTCCGCATCTGATGAATTTTTTCCTAGCTCATCAATTTCCGCAATGTTGAACATGTGCGCTAACTTATTTTTAGGAAATAGTTTTTTATGCTTCGCAATGAAAATAGTGATGAAGTCACCTCCATTTGTTCCATAATCTGATTTTGCGGCATCAAATGTTTTCTTGAACTCTAAATCTCTTGGATTACGAACGTAGTTTTTCAACAATTCAGGAACAGAAACCTCTAGCGTAACACTCATCCCACCAACAAGGTCAAGACCAAAAGCCAAACTTCGTTTCTTCACATCTTTAAATGTTGAACCAAAAATTGGATAAACAGGTGTCTCTGCTTTTTCTCGTAAAATTTGGTTGATAAACGCAGCTTTTGCAAGCTCTTCAGCTTCAGCATCTCCAAAATGAACTTGAGTTCCATTTGGTAAGTATCCGATACTATCTGTTTTAAGCGACTCAGCCTTCAACTCTGCAACTTGTGCAATTGCTTCCTTCTCCGCTTTCTTCTCTACATTGTTAGAAACCCAGGTAAACGATAGTTGGTATACGCAAATACCTGTCAACAAAATCGTTATAAACCAAAAAAATCCTTTATTACGCATTTTCGTAAATTAGTTTAGTAATTATTTAAGCCTGCAAATATAGCTTATCCCTTTATTAAAGTCAATTATAAAGTGTTCTATTTGTGTAGATTTTTACCGCGCGTAGTTTTAACACTGAAAATGAGCCTGATAACTCACTAAAAATCGATTTAAAGAGATGCTTTTTTTAGAATTCGAAAATTAAAGCGTTTGGGAGAATTCGACCAACTTATCGGCAAAATTACTCCACGAATTTTCGGCTTTTTCACGTTTGATATTTTCACTGAATTTTTCTTTACAATTCATTGCATAATATTCAATAATCGACTCAGAAATAAGTTTACTATTCGGCTCCTTTACAATCAACCCCGTTTCTCCGTGTGTAATTGTTTCCTTCAAGCCACCAACATCAGTAGCAATAATTGGCAAATTAAAATGATGAGAAATTGAGGTTATTCCACTTTGCGTTGCACTTTTATACGACAACACACAAACATCAGATGCAGAAAAATAAAGTGTCACCTCATCATCAGAAATATAGTGATTAAACAAATGAACGCGCTGATCCAATTTTGAAGCATTAATTTGATTCGTGTATTTCTCAAAACTGCCATACACTTCCCCTGCAACAATTAAATGATGGTCTTCCGGTAAATGATTGAGTGCATCAATTAATAAATCCAATCCTTTGTAATCTCGAATAAAGCCAAAAAACAAAACATATTTTTTTGAAGGGTCTAATTTCAATTTCTTCAATGCTTCTTCCCTTTGTAAAATATCGCCAAACTGGTTGTAAACAGGGTGATTTACACGCAAATACTTTGCATCTGGCTTAATTGAAAGCAAATCTGCCAATACAGCATCACTCATAACGATAAAGCCATCGTTGTATTTCAAAAAGAACTTGTTTGCACGTGCATCAAAAAAACGTTTTTCGTGTGGAATCACATTATCCAAAACACTTATTCGCTTCGTCTTTTTATTCATTCGCTTTAAAACTCCCCCCAACGAAGGCGCAAAAAAGGTCATCCAATATTTTGTAATAATGATGTCTGGTCCAAAACGATTGATTTTTTTAGCGGTCGATAAGTACGTGAAAGGATTGATGGTGTCCAACGTCTCTACAGTTTCAATTTCATCAACTTTATCGTCCTTTGTCACATATTGCGTTTCTCCGGGAAACAAAATACTTGGATACTGTCGCTTAAAAGTAAACGCTTTCACCTCATTCTTTTCTTCCAATGCACGAAATAACAAAGCGTTAAACTGAGCTATTCCCCCACGAAAAGGATACATGGTCGAAAGAAAAGCAATTTTCATATTAATCGTTGTTTTTTACAAGCGATTCAACCGCTGAAAGAATTTGATTCGGTGTTATATCATGCATGCAAGACACACCTCGAACACAGGTATTTCCAAAATAACATTCGCATCCTGTCGACGGCTCCACAAGCACTCCTCGACCGTACAATTCAAATTCATGCGCATTAAAAATCGTATTGCACAACACCAACTTCTTTTTCAAGGCTGTAGCAATGTGCATCATCATCGAAACTTGCGTTACTACAATATCGCAAGCATCTGTCAATCCAATAAACTCTTCTAGCGAATAATGTCCCGGATAGTAGATTTTGGCATCACTAGCCATGCGCTTATTCTTTTCATCTTCCAGTTCACCACCTAAAAAAACGGGAAAGAAATTCATTTCTTTTAAATCCATTGCCAAACGAATCCAAGCTTCTTCTGACCACAAACGCGTGTTCCAACGTGGACCGCAACCTGTGTTCAACCCAACAATTTGCTTTCCATCAGATAAAGAACTTAAATTTTCTTTCCATTTAGCTGAAAGTGAATGGTTGAGATTAATTAAATAATCTTCTTTCTGAAAGTTGAATCCACAAATTTCAAAAATTTCTTCTAAATAGCTTTTCGTATTTGCTTTGGAGTATTCATCAAAAAAACCAGTTATTAATTTGTGTTCAGCACTTTTTGTTGCAGGAGCAATATGTCCTTTTTCCCAGGTATAACCTAGCTTTTCTTTTGCTACAACATTTCGAAGTAAGATACACGCTTCAGGATCTTTGTCTAAATTTAAAGCAATGTCAAACTCAGAATTTTCGATGATATAAACAGATGTCACGTCATACTTGTAAATCACATCTATTTCGTTGGATGGCAAAATAGCAGGACTTAATGTCAACCATGTAAAATGCGCTCCTTCGTATTCTGATTTGAATTTTTCAATTAATGGTGTTGTGCGAATAACATCTCCTAAAGCACCAAGCTTAATAATGAGAATGCGTTTTTTGATTGGGTCGTACTCCGTACATGTATTGCACACTTGTCCCGACTCCTTATTCGGTTTACAAGGAATACCTGTTCTAAATTTACGGCAATCAAATTTTACACTGGAATAATCCATTCACACTAATTTTAGTCAAAGTTGCTAATTATTTAATTTTAATCAAACCGATTAATGATTAAAGTTGATTTTACTCAACTCCAGAAGAATTATATGTATAATACAATTCCTTTCCTTTGTCTACTTCAAGAGTTCCTTGGTAATTGTTCTTTTTATAAAAGCTTTTCACCATTCCGATTCCCTTCGCATAAACTTCATATATACGAATATCGTCTATAAAATTTTGTTCATCAATATGATCAACAACAACAGTAGAATCGAAAAAAGTACCTCCAATCGTTTTATCTTTGTGAATATCATCATAAAACGACTCCAACTCGTCGAAGGTATTATATGCATTTGCATTCCAAATTTTCTGTGATGTTGGCGCAAAAACCAATTTGACAACGCGTTGATTTTCTTCGATCAACTCAGCTCTCCTGTCAACTATAATTCCCGTCCAAACATCCAACTGTTGCCACGGGTCGCTTGGCGTATTTCTTCTGTAGCGATTAAATTCACGCGCATCTCGGCCAATATTATCAACATACGGTTGTCCCCATTGCGTTTTAATCTGATAATAGACAGTATCGTGTTGAGCTAAATCGGCATCATGAGTGATATCAACAACATCATAAATCACATACCTCCCTTCTTCCATTCCAAAGTACTCGTAATGAAATGATGGAACCGGATCCGATTTTTTACACGAATTCACCACCAATGTGGTTAGAAGTAAAGCTAGGATATATAAATAGTTGTTCTTCATACTAATCTAGACGAAAAATACGAATAAAAAGTTTGTTATTCATTAGGATTGATTCCCAATTCTTTCATTTGCCTCATTTTTTCAGCTAAAATCTTGCCCTCCAAATGACGCCCGTGGTAAAAATATTTCTTTCCTATCTCCTTTCCTGCTTCATCATAACCGTATGCCCACTGTCTCTTATACACATCTGACGCTGCCGACGATCTACTCTGTGTAGATCT
>CAJXRM010000079.1 GCA_913059205.1 uncultured Flavobacteriales bacterium | reverse complement strand
ATTTCTGCCTGTCTCGTGGGCTCGGAGATGTGTATAAGAGACAGACTATATTGTGAACCAACGGGACATTTTCCGCACAATCCAGAACCGCTTCCAGAACATTTAACGGATTTATCGGATAAAATTAAGGAAGTTGGAGCTGATGTTGGAATCACTGTTGATCCTGACGTTGACCGCTTGGCACTCGTTTGCGAAGACGGAACGATGTTCGGCGAAGAATACACACTAGTTGCTGTAGGTGATTACGTCATTTCTAAAACACCAGGTTCCACTGTTTCAAACTTATCTTCTACGCGTGCGTTGAGAGACGTTACTGAAGCACATGGTCAAACGTACTTCGCTTCTGCAGTTGGAGAAGTGAATGTAGTGACAAAAATGAAAGCTGAAAACGCCGTTATTGGTGGTGAAGGAAATGGCGGAATTATTTATCCTGAATTGCATTATGGACGTGACTCATTGGTGGGAATCGCCCTGTTCCTATCGCTTTTAGCTGAAAAGAAAATGACCGTTTCCCAATTGAGAGACAGCTATCCGAAATACACCATTTCAAAAAACAAAATTCAATTGACTCCAGAAATTGATGTCGATAACGTTCTTGTGAAAATGGCAGCCAAATATGCCCACGAGGAAGTTGACACCACAGACGGCGTTAAAATCTACATCGAAAAAGAATGGGTGCACCTGCGAAAAAGTAACACGGAACCAATTATACGCATCTATTCAGAAAGTGAAAATGAGCAAAAAGCGAATGATTTGGCTGAGCGAATTATTGAAGAAATAAAAGCGGTAATCTAAAAAGATTGTTCTTGAAGTTTTTCTTGAATTAAATGTAACGTTCAGGCTATGCTTACAGGCCTCTAGCAAAAGATAACAAAAAAAAGGCTTGAAATCCAGGTGCTGTTAGCAGTAGTCTTTATCCTATTTTTCTATGAATTTTTTCAAGGTATTCAAAACCTGATACTTTTGAGAATTTTGTAGCAAAGTCTCTAACTTTTGTGATACTTTCATCTTCGTAAAGCTTCACAAAACGATCCTGACTATCATTGATTAGATATAAGGTGTAAAAATAATGAGTATCTGTAGCGCGATATGACGAATAAGTTGCATCAGATTCCATTGCGCGTTCCTCTGAAAACGAGTCTTGATAGATTTTTATCCGATTAAAATTTTTTAAATAATACCAAACTCCAGATCGATACCCCATAAAGGAGTCATAATTACGAATTTTACCATTTTTTGGGTCAAATTCTATACCTTGAAAATCCATGATATATGCCACGATAAAAGGGCAAAACAGAATGATAGGAATACTAAATAGAAACAAGTCTTGAATGATTAATACTATGGCAATAAGCAGAAGAAACATCATAAAAAACCAACCTCCAATTGCTCCGCCATTTGAGAACTGAGCACCATGAGAAACTCTTATGATTCCAGATGACGATCTCTTAGGTTTTAAAAATCTATCAACGGCTTCAATTAGCTTATTGTAAGGATAATTGTCCACGCTTTTACTTATTTAGTTACACCTAACAACCGGATATAAAACATTAAACGGTTTAGTCAACTAAAAATACAAATTAATTTCAATTTCCGTTCAAAATTAGAAGCTGGACCCCTACTCTTTAAAACTTTTAAAATCAAGGTTTTACAATGAAACATCTATCAAATTTTGACTACAAGCGTAGAATTATACGTTTAATCTACGCTTAACTGGAAAAAATCATCAGAAACATTGAGCGTCGAAATTTTTATGCCCACTAGTTGAACCAATTTATCTTTTTTATGTACTGAGTTGAAAATAAAAAAAACCAGATGAAAAAGATAATTAGTTTATTGAGCATCGTGCTTTTTAGCATCAGCGCTCAAGCCACAGAGGAGGAAATTGTGAAATCAACAATTTCAAAAGTCACCGTTTATTCACAAGGTGCACAAATTTTCAGAACAGCTCAATATTCCATTGGAAAAGGAGTGACAGAAGTTATTATTGAGGGCGTAAGTGCACACATTGACGCCAACAGCTTACAAGTCAACGCAACAGGAAATGTTGTCATTTTGGATTCAAAATACAGCTTGTTTTATCCAGTTCCAAGCACGACGCCACTAGAAGGTTTACCGTTAAAAATCAGAAACAGCATACGCTTTTTAGAAGATTCGCTGAAGAACATCACCTACGAAATTCAAGAATTTCAAGATGAAATTGATGTGCTCGTGGCAACCAAAAACATCTTGGCAAACAATGGTGCAATGCGCGGACAAGGCAAAGTAAACGACTCAATTAATTTACTCAAACAAGCGGTTGAATATTACTCGATAAAAATGTTGGAAATCAATAAACGCATTCAAAAGTTGACTCGTTCTAAAGGACAGTTGGACGAGAAAAAAGCGGGTATGAATCAACGTTTGGTCGATTTTAAAAATCACCAAAACAGCGTCAACGGAAACAAACCGAAGGGCCCAATCCAACGCATCACGATTACACTTAAAGCTGATGAATTGGTAAAAGGTAAAATTGATATTTCGTACCTCGTTAACAATGCAGGTTGGACACCCATCTACGATTTACGAAGCGAATCAACGACTGGCAAAATCAACTTAAATTACAAGGCGCAAGTGTATCAAAACACAGGAGTAGATTGGGAAGATGTTCGATTGAATATATCAACAAACAACCCTTATTTAAACAAAACAAAACCTGAATTAAATCCGTGGTATGTAGACTACTACAACTACCAAACATATTATGGAAATCAACCTACGCCGTCTGGCGCAATACGAAACGATCGCGCTCAAACTCGATTAAACGCCGTCTCACAAAAAATGACTGAAACAGCAGAAGTATCAGGTGTTTTTGCAGATCAATTTACTCAAGTTGTAGAACACATGATTTCAGCTGAGTTCCGAATTGATTTGCCATACAGCATCAAATCGAACAATCAAGTTCATATGGTGCTAGTGAAAAACGTTGATTTGGACGCGAATTACAAATACTATACAGTGCCTAAATACGACAACGGTGTTTACTTAGTTGCGCAATTATCTAAATTAGATGAACTTCAATTGGTTCCTGCAAAAGCGAATATTTTCTTCGAAGGAACGTACATGGGAGAAACGTATATTGACCCAACATCGATGGAAGACACATTGTCATTAAGTCTTGGAAAAGATCCAAATATCATCGTAAAACGCACGCTCTTGCAAAAAGAGATGAAAGAGAAAATCGTTGGAACGAAAAAAGAACGCACCTTCTCCTATAGTATAGAAGTGAAGAATTTAAAATCAACTTCAATTGATATTATTATCCAAGACCAATTCCCAATTACGCAAAATGCGGATATCGAAATCACGAAAATTGACATTGGAAAAGGAAAAGTCAATGATCGAACGGGACTCGTTGAATGGGAATTTAACCTCAAGCCTAAAGCGTCGAAAGACATCCAATTCAGTTATCAAATTAAGCATGAAAAAGATCAAAACATAAATCTTTAGGCCGCACTAAACCAAAATGGAAACCGTCCCGTATAAAACGGGACGGTTTTTTTTGTTAACCAAGCGCTCATTTCTTCAAATCCAACGGGTTTTTCTTACATTTGATATTGAATGAAAAAATTTAATATTCCAGAATATTATAAATCGCCTGTCATAAGTAAATTGAAGGCGAAACGGAAATTGGAAGACCCCAGAAAACAGGACTTCTCCCCTTCTTCAATTTCATTTCACAATGTTGAATTTGTTATCAGTCGCCATTTTGGTTTTTGCTTTGGTGTCGAAAATGCCATTGAAAAATCATACGACGCCATTCAATCAAACCCCGATAAAAAAATATACTTGTTGAGTCAAATGATTCACAATCCTGAAGTAAACAACGATTTATATAGTCAAGGTGTTCGTTTTATTCAAGATACGGAGGGCAAGCAATTAATTAGTTGGGATGAAATCAATTCTGATGACATTGTTATTATTCCTGCTTTTGGAACAACGATCGAGACATCGGCAATTCTGGAAAAAAAAGGAATTGATGGTGTTACGTTTAACACAACATGTCCTTTCGTAGAGAAAGTATGGAATCGTTCAAAAACATTGGGAGAAAACGCGTATACCGTCATCGTTCACGGTAAATATTCGCATGAAGAAACAAAAGCAACATTTTCGCACAGTCAGCAACAATCGCCAACAATTATTGTACGCGATATTTCGGAAACCCAACACATTATTGATTATATCAATGGCGAAATTTCTTCGGACAAATTGCTTCAGCTGTTCAAAGGAAAATATTCTGACAATTTCAATCCTGAAAAGGACTTAAATCGAATTGGAGTTGTGAATCAAACAACTATGCTTGCTTCTGAAACACAAGAAATTGCCGATTTATTTAAAACTACGCTGATTGCAAAGTTCGGCGAAAGTGAATTAAAAAATCATTTTGCAGATACACGCGATACATTGTGTTATGCCACAAATGACAATCAATCTGCAACTTTGGAATTAATGAATACCACAGCTGATTTAGCAATTGTTGTAGGTGGATACAATAGCAGCAATACAACTCATCTTGTAGAATTGCTCCAACAAAAATTCAAGACATTTTTCATTAAAAATGAAAGTGAAATAATATCTAAAGATCACATTCGTTCGTTTAACATTGAAACCAAAAAATTGGAAGAATTGAAATTCTTTTTACCTCAAAAAGAAAAGCTTAAAATAATTATTACTTCAGGTGCATCCTGTCCAGATTCAGCGGTAGATAAAGTCATGCAAAAAATAATGTATATATTGGGAACACCACTTGTAGAAAGTGATTTTGACATCTAATGGAGCGATTTGTAAACATAATGATTATTGAGGAAGACGATGCCGTTCGCAACCGTTTGAAAAAGCTCCTACTTGGTGGTGGAAACAATATTCTTTCGGTTAAAACGATAAAAGATGCCTTGCCAATTATTGATCAAAAAGAAATTGGAATTTACCTTGTTGACATCGACGATTCGTTGAATGGTGAAACCAACTTAAAATCAATAAAGGACAGAAGTCAATTCAAAAATCATTACATCCTTCTACTTACAAAAGAAAACAGCAAATCGGTTAACTTGGTAAAAGGAATGCATCAAGGAGCTGTTGATTTTATCACCTATCCGTTTCAAGAAAACATCATAAAAAGTAAAATTGAAGTTTTTAAAACACTCTATTTCAAAGACCAACGAATAGGTCAATTATTGAATAACATTTTTCCTGAAAATGTACTTTCGGAGCTATCAAACAATGGTAAGTTTTCGCCTAAACGGATAGAAAATGGCGTTGTGCTTTTTACCGATTTTGTTGATTTTTCGTTAAAGTCGAAATCGCTTAATCCTCTGCGACTAATTCATCAACTTGAACGATACTTTATAAAGTTCGACGAAATTATTGAGCGCTATAATTTAGAAAAAATCAAAACGATTGGTGATGCTTATATGGCATTGGCTGGAGTAACAGAAAATAAACCTGAACCAGCAATTCGTGCGTGTTTAGCAGCCTTAGAAATTAGAGATTACATCCAGACAGAACGCGATATTGCTTTGGCAACAAAAACAGATTTTTGGGAAATTCGAATTGGTTTACACATGGGTCCGCTTGTAGCTGGCATTATTGGTGCAACTAAATTTAACTTTGATGTTTGGGGAGATACGGTAAATATTGCATCAAGGGCCGAAGCGTCTACTAAAAGAGGAACTGTGACGATAACATCGAATGTATTTGCGAAAGTTGAACCTTATTTTGAAACTGTAACACGTGGCAAAGTTGATATTTTGAAACGCGGCGGGGCAATTGATATGTATTTTCTTAAAAGCCTTAAACGAGAATTTGGAATGTATTCGGAAGGCAACGCCCCAAATTCTGAGCTTCGTGTAGTATGCGGTTTACCATCGGTTGACTTTAAAAATCTTAGAACACACATAATTAATCAATTGAAATCTTTGTTGCCTGACTATTTGAGCTACCACGATTTACCTCATACGATTGATGTTGAAAAAGCAGTAATTCGGTATGCTAATCTTGAAGGAATTGCCAAAGATGACCAATTGTTACTTCAAACAGCAGCGTTGTTCCACGATGCAGGATTCATTCTTCAATACCACAACAATGAAGACATTGGTATCGGAATGGTGCGGACGACTCTTCCGCGTTATGGATACACCGCAGAACAAATTGATCAGATCGCCAATTTAATTAACTCAACAAAAAGTTCAGTTGAACCAACAACTTTGCTGGAAGAAATAATGTGCGACGCAGACCACGACTATATTGGAAGGCCAGAATATCATATTATCGCCAAGAAATTAAGAGAAGAACTTAAAACAAACAACGAAGTTTTCACTGAAGAAGAATGGATAAACTTTCAACTTGACTTCCTTGAAAACAAACACAAATATTACACAGAAACGGCAAATAATATTCGCTTAATTAGCAAAACAACCCGTATCAAAGAATTAAAAAAACAGTTGGAAAAATTGAATGCTCAATAAATCGTTATGAAGATATATACAAAGAAAGGAGATAAAGGTACAACCCAATTGATCGGAGGCACAAGAGTTCCGAAAAACACATTGCGCATAGAAGCTTACGGAACAATAGATGAACTTAATTCGTACATCGGATTAATACGAGATCAAGAAATTGACAACGAATATATTGATCAATTGCTCGAAATTCAAGACCGCCTTTTTACACTCGGCGCATTGTTGGCAAGAGATCCCGAGAAACAAAAAATGAAACTTCCTGAATTGGTTGAATCGGATATAACTAATCTTGAAAATTGGATCGATACAATGGAAGAAAAATTGGAACCAATGACAAGTTTTGTTTTACCAGGAGGACATACAACGGTTTCATACGTACACATTGCGCGCTGCGTATGCAGAAGAAGTGAGCGAATTATTTCTGAATTAAACGAAAACTCTCAAGTGTCAGAAATTGTAATGGCGTATGTGAATCGATTGAGTGATTACTTGTTTGTATTAAGTAGGAAGCTCACTTTAGACCTTAAAGCAGTGGAACAACCTTGGAAACCAAGAATGTAGAATTTTCAACAATTAGTAAAACTTTATCCATAAATATTTGGAATCTTTCAAATTAAATTTACTTTTGCGGAAATAACAGATTAAAAAGGAAGCACTATGTACTGGACTTTAGAATTAGCGTCATATTTAGAAGATGCACCGTGGCCAGCAGCGAAGGACGAGTTGGTTGATTATGCGATTAGAGCTGGTGCGCCACTTGAAGTAGTTGAGAATCTTCAGGCATTAGAAGACGAAGGAGATATATATGAAAATATAGAAGAAATTTGGCCGGATTATCCGTCGAGAGAAGATTTTCTCTTTAACGAGGACGAGTATTAAAATCAAATCCCGATGTAAAATAAACATCGGGATTTTTTTTGTACTTTAAATGCATGAATTATTTAGGGCATCTATTCTTTTCCAACAATGACATTGAGCTCATGTATGCTAACATATATGGCGACTTTATAAAAGGAAGTAAGTTAAATCATCACCCCGAAATTGTTCAAAAAGGTGTGAAATTACATCGATCAATTGACTCGTATATTGACAATCACTCAAAGGTCCTTGAATTAAAGCGAAAATTGACAAAAGACCTTCCAAAAATTTCGGGAATTGCAATTGACCTATATTTTGATCATTTATTAGCAATCGAATGGAATAGTTATCGAAATGAAAACTTGGAACATTTCACGAAAGAATTCTACTCACATAAAATTGACAGAACTCAATTTAACGACCGTCATTTTCTGTTTTTATTGGATAAGATGAAGGAAGATAATTGGTTAGAGAATTACAAATACGCACATGGCTTAGAATTCGCATGTAAAGGACTTTCTAGACGTATTTCATTTTCAAATCGATTGCACACTGCACCAGAAATTTTTACTAATTTTCGCCCAGAAATAAAACAAACTTTTGACGATTTTATGACAGATGCTATTCCATATTTCAAGAAGTTTCATTTAAATATAAATTTTTAAATCCCAAAACTGTGGATAAGTATTCCTTCAAAAAAGTGGACTTCTCGCAGATTATTAAGTAATTTACAGTAAACATTGAACAACTCACCTACATTTTGAAAAATAAATTATTCAAAATATTCTCTTTCGTTTTTGTGGCAACCTTGCTGCTTAACGCTTGCGTTATGGAAGTTGAGCCTGACGATGAAACTTTTGAAAGACCAAGTGTAAATATAGACTTACCAGAAATTTTACAAAAAGGAAAACTTACTGTTCTGGCTGAAAACAGTTCAACATCTTACTTTATCTACAAAGGAAAGAAAATGGGATTTGAGTACGAGATACTTAAATTGTTTGCAGAAGAAATGGGAGTAGAACTGGAAATCAAAGTTGTTCAAAACCTTGACAGTTTAATTTCTATGTTGAATCGTGGTGAAGGTGATTTAATCGCCTGCAACTACACCGTAACACGTGAGAGAAATAAAGTGATTAGCTTTTCTACACCTTTCTTGCAATCGCAGCAAGTATTAGTTCAACGTAAACCACAAGGCTGGGAAAAGATGAAGGAAGCCGAATGGAAGGCTTTAATGCTTAATAATCCTGTTCAATTAGCAAAGAAAAATATTCAAGTTTGGCAAAACTCCAGTTACTATGAACGTCTGGTGCATTTGCAGGAGGAAATTGGTGATACGATCTACTTTGAAGGATTACAAGGAAACATTGGCGGTGAAGAGTTGATAGAAATGGTTTCAGATGGAATTATTGACTATACCATTACAGAAGACAATGTTGCCAAAGTAAATGAGCAGTTTTTTGATAATCTTTACACAGGTTTGGAACTTTCCGTAGAACAAAAATTGGCATTCGGACTAAGAAAATCAAGTCATTTATTGAAAGTAAAATTAGACGAGTGGCTAAATGGATTTATGCAGAAATCAACGTATAAATACATCAAAAAGAAATACTTTGAATCACCTAAGTTCTCGCAAGGAGCGCGTAAAGATTATACAAGTTTAAATGGGAAATCAATTTCACAATTCGACAATGCTTTTAAAGCAGCAGGTGAAAAATGTGGTTGGGATTGGAGACTTTTAGCTTCTATTTCTTATCAAGAATCAAAATTTAATCCAACTGCTTTGTCGTTTGGTGGAGCTTATGGAATGATGCAGTTTATGCCAAACACTGGTCCGCATTACGGTGTTTATCCTGATTCACCTCCAGAAGTACAAATTATGGGTGGAGCTAAAAAACTGATGGCTGATGAAAAATTCTGGACTGACGTTACGGACGAATTAGAGCGAAAAAAATTCGCCATGGCTTCGTATAACGCAGGTCGTGGACATATTAAAGACGCACAGCGATTGGCAAAAAAACACGGACTCAATCCGTATATCTGGGACGATAACGTGGAGAAAATGTTGCTAAACCTCTCTAAACAAGAATATTATCAAGATGAAGTGGTCCGCCATGGAATGATGAGAAGTAAAGTAACATATCACTATGTCAAAGCGGTAATGAAAAGATACCTCGAATGGGCGGCTGTGTATTAATGATCATAAATCTCTTTACACGAAAAAATCAAACATCTTATTGTCATAGAAGGCCCAACAGCCAGCGGTAAAACCGGATTGAGTATTGAATTGGCTAAACTATTTGATACATGCATTTTTTCAGCCGATTCACGACAATTCTATAAAGAACTAGCCATCGGAACGGCGAAACCATCAGTATTCGAGCAAGATAGAATCAAACATTACTTCATTGACTCACACGTCTTAACGGATGAAGTTACCGCAGCACAATATGAAAAAGAAGCGCTTCCTATTTTGGAAAAGGAATTCCAATCGAAAGATGTAATTGTACTTACAGGCGGTTCCGGAATGTTTATAGATGCGTTGTGTATTGGACTTGATCCAATTCCTTCTTCATCGGAGATTCGAAAGCAATTAAATGAAGAACTTCAATCGTTTGGACTTGAGACCTTACTCGAGGAATTAAAATCTAAAGATCCCGTATATTCTGAAGAAGTCGATCAACAAAATCCAATGCGCGTTATTCGTGCACTTGAAGTAATTCGACTTACTAATAAAACGTTCTCCGAATTTCGGGTCTCTAAGCCAAAAAAACGACCTTTTGAAGTTCATCGATTTGTTATCAACCACGAGCGTGAAAAACTGTACAATCGAATCAATCAGCGCGTTGATAAAATGATGTCCGAAGGATTGCTTGAAGAAGTAAAATCCGTTATTCATCACAGAACACTTGCTTCATTAAATACTGTTGGATACAAAGAACTGTTCAATTTCATTGATGGAAAATGCAATCTTGATCACGCAGTGGAAAAAATAAAACAGAATTCACGCAATTATGCCAAGCGACAAATCACGTGGTTTAAAAAGCATCCAGAAGCCGTATGGATTGACTTTTCAGACAATTTAACAATGGCAAATTTGATTCAAAAAGAAGTTCACAAAAAAGTGAATTAAACTATGCACACATAATTTGGAATGATATTTGAAATTACCTCCCCAAACATTCAAACATGAAAATCACACTCAACAAAGTTCTTCCTACCCCACTCGCATCTATTGCGCACAACGACAATAGTATTTGGGGTAGTTTTATTGAATTAAACGAAGGACAACGCATTATGCTGAACGCATCAAGTGGAAAAGGAAAATCGACTTTTACAACAACAACAATTGGACTTCGTACTGATTATTCTGGGGAAATAATGTACGATGATAAAAATATCGCAACGTTTTCACCAAATGATTGGGCTCAAATAAGACAAACGAAAGTTGCCGTGGTGTTCCAAGATTTGCAATTATTTCCAAAGTTTACAGTAAAAGAAAACTTATTGATCAAAAATCAATTGACCAATTTGTATTCTGAAATGGAAATTATTCAAATGCTAGAGGCATTGGAAATTGGCGATAAATGGAATCAAGAATGTGGCTTACTTTCCATGGGACAGCAACAACGAGTAGCAATCATCCGAGCGCTAATTCAACCGTTTAGATGGTTAATTATGGATGAACCGTTTTCACATTTAGACATTGAAAATACAGAACGATGCTTGAAAATGATTCACGATAGAACAATAGAACAAAACGCCGGATTTGTACTTACAACTTTAGGCGAAAATCATGGATACTCATTTGACCACGAACTAAAACTATAATCATGCTAAACAAACTGCTTTTCAAAAATCAAGATAGAAAGCAACTGGTCATAGCTATGATTGGTGCTTTTATGGGAATTACATTTCTGATTACTTCGATTCACTATTTAATTAAGGTAAATGAATTTGGTGAAGGAGCCGATATTCTTGGTCCAAATACTATTATGGTGCAGAAAAAGGTATCAAATTCAAGTTCATTAAAATTAACTCGAACTGATTTCAGTCCAGAAGAACTACAAAAAATTAAATCGGAACCGTTTATTCGCGATGTAAAACCCGTGATTTCGAATAATTTTGATGTTTCCTTTCAAACAGATGATCCGTTGGTTCCTTACTTTCGATCGGATGTGTTTATTCAGACTGTTGACCAGGAGTTTCTGGATGTGAAAAACATTAATTGGAAATGGAAAGAAGGAGATAAATTTGTTCCAATTATAATGCCTCGTGAATTTTTGGTAATGCTAAATACATTCATGAGCGCAAGCGGAATCCCCCAAGTATCGGACGATTTGGCCAAAGATATCAAGTTCAAATTTAAACTATCTAATGACGACAATACGAAAAAAGAATATGTTGATGCGCGAATTATTGGCTTTACAAATGAAGTCTCTTCTCTACTAGTTCCTGGTAGTTTTATGAAATACGGAAACGCATTGTTTTCTGACGGCAAAGAGCAAAAAATCACTCAAATCATGATTTCGGGTGAAGAAAGCGAATTTGGATTGGTTGAAGAATTATTAATCAAACGCGGTTTAGAATCCAAAAATGCCCAAATGGTGGTCGGTCGTTTAAAAAGTATGGTCGGGACACTTTTTTTAGTCGTTTTAGGAATATCAGTCATCGCTGTATTTGTTTCGGGATTGGTTCTAATTCAATACATGCAATTACTCATGTCACGAAATGCATATGAAGTAAGGACTTTATTAAGAATAGGATATCATCCACACGAAATCATTCGTAAGTTCTTTATCAATTTTGTTAAAATATTTGGAATCGTAGCCAGTCTAGGACTTTTTACCTTTTTCATATTTAAATACTTTTTGGATAGTATGTTTGAAACAGGCGGATTGTATATTGACAAAGAAATTACACTTGGAAGTATTGGTGCGTTAATTTTAGCCTATGCCCTTTTTACAATTGCGAGTTATAGAACTGCCAAGAAAGGAATCTTTAAAGAGTTTTAGACGTTAAAGAAATGTTAATCTTAAATATAAATTCAATTTTCAAGTAGAATACAAATACATTTAAAGAAATTATCATTCAATTATGAGATACTTATTATTACTTGCGGTCATTTTAACCACTTCGACTCTATTTTCACAAAAAATCAGATTTAAACTGGAAGGTCAAAACGATACTATCGTAAACCTAGTTCGCTATCACGGTGCTAAATTGTATTATGCAGACACTGCGGAAGTAAAAAAAGGAATTGTAGAGTTTGATGGATCCAAGCATAAACCAGGGATTTTTGCATTGTTTCTACCCGGACAAAAAATGCTCGAGTTTATTTACAATAATGAAGAGATAAATATTGAGGCCAACAAGAATGACCTTGTTGGAAGTGCGGTAATTAAAAAATCCGAAGAGAACAAAATCTTTTTAGCATATGTGAAGTTCATTGGAAGTGAACGCCAAAAAGCGAGTCAATTGGTTGAACAACGAAAAGAATTCGCTGTTGAATCTACTCAGTATAAAACAATAACTGCCAATATTGATGAAACAACTGAAAAAGTCACTAAATACCAAAAGGATCTTGTTAAGAACAATGCGGACAAATTGGTTGGGAAAATTGTAAAAATGTCAATGGATATTGAAATTCCTGAAATACCGAGGGATGAAGCTGGAAACATGATTGACTCAAACTTCAAATTCAACTATTTCCGAGCGCACTACTTTGACAACATCGATTTTTCAGATGACCGATTAGTAAGAACTCCTGTTTTTCATAATAAAATTGAAAATTATTTCAGTAAAAACATGATGATTCAACATTGGGATACGGTATTGTATTATGCGTTTAAATTGTGTGATCAATTTGACCCAAAATCTGAAATGTATCAATATACGGTTTCATGGATAACAAGTACCTACGAACAAAGTAAAATCATGGGAATGGACAAAGTATTTGTCATGATGGGTGAGCGTTACTATTGTTCATTAGATGAAAATGGAAAGCAAAAAGCACACTGGATGCCTGCTGACAAATTAGAAACATTGTGTGAAAAAGTGACTACTCAAAAACGTTTAGTCATGGGTGCTCAAGCACCAAATATCATTCTGAGAGATACCACAGATGTAAATTGGGTAAACCTTTATAATGTAGATGCGGAATATACAATCTTGTATTTTTGGGATCCAGAATGTGGTCATTGCAAAACGATTACTCCAAAGTTACAGACTTTGTATGAGAAGAAATTCAAAGAACGTAATATCGAAATTTATGCAGTTGGAAAGGCCATCGATAAAGATTTTGACAAATGGAAAGCCTTCATTCACAAGCACAATATGCAATTTATTAATGTTGCGGTAACCAATTCTTTATACAAAGCTGCGATGGAAGATGCAAGAGCTTTCGTGCCAAAATACACAACAATTGAATCGTTGAATTATCAGCAAACGTATGATATCTTTTCAACACCGAAAGTGTTCGTGTTGGACAAAGACAAAAAAATAATTGCAAAAAGCTTAACAATTTCTCAATTGGAAGATATGCTAGATAGATATCAAGGCATAAAAAATGCTGAAAAACTATTTCCTCCTGAAGAAGAAATTGAAGATGAACAAATGCATTAATATACTAAATCAGTTTAGTTAAGAGAAAAGCGCCAATAGGCGCTTTTCTTGTTTATAACTTAACAATTTAGACACACTGAATTAGTTTGGAATGGCGTACTTTTGTGTCATAATTTAAACTGAAAAATAATATGAAGTATTTCTGTCTCTTATACACATCTCCGAGCCCACGAGACAGGCAGAAATCTCG
>CAJXRM010000078.1 GCA_913059205.1 uncultured Flavobacteriales bacterium | reverse complement strand
CGAGATTTCTGCCTGTCTCGTGGGCTCGGAGATGTGTATAAGAGACAGCAGCAAGATTGATAATCTTAATCGTTTCCTCTTTGGATTTTTTCACCATGTTCCACGCATCCACTGAGATGAACATTTGCTGTGCGATATTGTGCTCGTATTCTTCACGAATTGATTCCAATAGCTTTACTTGAAATGCAGCAGCAGGCAATCCTGGATTATTCAAACGCATCACTAAACTGTTTGGGTGAATGCGCTCCATTAACAAAATAGCACGTTGGTAAGCATCCACACGATTGGGCAAGAAAAACGATTGGCGTTCTCTTTTTAATTCAATTTGCATTGAACGCACTTCGTTTTGAGTAGCGTTGCGCATAAAATATATAGCAGTCATCATCACAGCACCAGCTGGAACAATGATTAAGGCAAGTTGAAGAACGATATCCATGTTTTCTGTTTTTTGAGTTACAAATATATAATTCTATTTTTCATGAAAGTAACAATCTTAGACTTTAAGAAAGTAAGAAAGTAAGATCTTAAGACTTGTTCTATTGATGTGAATAAGTCTTAAAGTCTTGAATCTTGAAGTCTTGGCTCTATTTATTTCCTAACTTTACACTCATAAATACAAACAACTGTGAGCAAATTTGAAGAATTAGGAGTACGAAAGGATTTTATCCGTGGATTGGAAGAATTGAAGATTGTTACACCAACCGAGATTCAGAAGAAGGTTATTCCAATTTTACTAGAGAAAAACACCGATCTCGTAGGTCAAGCCCAAACAGGAACAGGAAAAACTGCTGCTTTTGGTTTACCTCTATTGCAAACAATAGATCCTCAATTCAATCACATTCAAGCATTAATTTTATGTCCAACGAGAGAATTAGGACAACAAGTCGCGAAGCAATTGTTTAAATACACAAAGTATTCTGAAAAAGTATTTACGGAAGCCGTTTTCGGTGGAGCGCCAATAGATCAACAGATTGCTTCCTTGCAACGTCCGACTCATATTGTTGTTGCAACTCCCGGTCGTTTAATTGACTTAATTGAGCGTGAGGCGATTGATTTGACCGAAGTCACAACTTTGGTTCTTGATGAAGCAGATGAAATGTTGAGTATGGGATTCAAGGACGAATTGGACCAAATCTTAAACGCCCTTTCAAGTGTTGAGAATAAATGGTTGTTTTCAGCGACCATTCCAGAGGGTATCGACCTTATTGTAAAGAAACACCTTTCAAAAGATGCTATCCACGTTAAAGTAGGGGGAAAGGATGTTGTGAACAAGAAAATTCAGCATCAATTTTTGGTATGCGATGAATCGAATAAATTTTACGTACTTACCGAGTTTTTGAAAACGGAAAAAAACAACCGTGGAGTGATATTTTGCAAAACGAAAGTCGCGACACAGAAGTTAACGAAACAGTTAATCGCGAAGAATGTATTGGCGGATTGCATTCATGGCGATTTACAACAACGTGAACGTGATAAAGCGATGCGAGCGTTTAAGAACAAAGCAGTTCAGATATTAGTCGCTACGGACGTTGCTGCTCGTGGAATTGACATCGAAGGATTGTCGTATGTGGTGCATTACCAATTGCCAGAAAACGAAGAGTATTATACGCATAGAAGTGGTAGAACCGCTCGTGCTGGAAAGGAAGGAACTTCTATTGCGATAATTAATCCAAACGAGGTGAAGCAAATTCGTAAATACGAGAAATATTTATCGATTTCGTTCAGAGAAATTAAAGCGAGATAATCCATGTTTCAAAAACAGAGGGAAATAACAGGTCATTTTGGAGCAGTTTATTGCTGCCTCGTTAAAGATCAGTTTGTTTATTCTGGAGGTGCGGATCATTTTGTCACACGTTGGAGTATTGCGACTGGAGAACAGGATAAATTTGCCATCAAATTCGAATATTCAGTTTATGCTTTGGAAATTATCAATGAGAATATTCTCGTTGTTGGCTTATCGAGTGGGGGAATGCACTTCTTTGATTTGTTAGAACGAAAAGAAATTAAGTTTTTTACGCAACACACCAAAGCCATTTTTTCGATAAAGTCGAATGCGAAAAAGAATCAATTGTTTGTAACCGACGCAGAAGGAAATTTATCCGTTTGGAATACAATAGATTATTCGCTCATGATTTATTTGCCCTTGGATTGTGGGAAGATTCGTAAGATTGCAATTTCGAAAAATGGCGAATTTGCTGCTTTTGCTTGTCAAGATGGAATGATTCGTGTTTTTGATACCGAGAATTTCAACGAAATAAAAACCATCAATGCACACAAGGACGGAGCGACGTCGATTTTGTTTCATCCATTAAATTCTGACGTACTGATTTCAGGAGGAAAAGATGCGTTGATTAAAATTTGGAAATGGAATGAGCAAGAGCTAATTGAAACAATCGTTGCGCATAATTATGCAGTTTACGCTTTAATTGCATTGGTCGAAGGTCAAGTTATTGCTTCCGCTAGTCGCGATAAAACAATTAAATTGTGGGATTCGAATACCTTTCGATTTATTGAGAAATTAGAGGGTAAATTGGGCGGACATCGTCATTCCGTCAATGGAATATCAACCTTCAATGAAAATACATTTGTGTCCTGTTCAGATGACGGAAAGTTGATTGTTTGGGAACTGATTAGTGAATAACGTATACCTTCTTAGGTTTAAAATTCAAGGATTCAAACCACGAAATTCTTGCTTGTTCGTTCATTTCATGCCAAAAAGGTTGGTAAGCTCCAGGAGAATTACCAGAATATCCATTCACTGTTTTTAATCCAAGTGATTGGGCGGCCAGCATCGCATCTATTTGATAACAATAAACCATGTCGTTTCTTTCAACAGGTTCGTAAGAAACAATACCACCCGAAGGAATATCTTTCATTTTGTATTTCAAGGCATTCAATCGTTTTTGCGCTGTTTTTTTCTCAAAACGATAAGAACTTCCTACAATGAAATAATTATCGAAGGTTAAAAGTGCAAGCATCATCAGAAATGCGGGTATTTTGTATTTCACAAATCGATTGAGAACAAGTAATGCAACCACGGCAACGGCTATTCCAAAGAAAAGTACTTCAATATTGATAATTCGTGTTATAGAACGCATAGAACCGAAACCCGGTAAACCAAAAAACAAACGATATAGTGTAAATTCATTAATTCGAACAACAAATAAGAACGTTAATAATGCCGTCAACGACATGGCCAAAATGTTTTTCGAAATCAAGGATTGTAAATTCATTTTTTTTCGGAATGCAACTAAAATGAAGAATAGAATTAGTGATAGCAATGAGATTCCTCCTGTAAATAAATGATGGTCCCATGATGCTTGTAATTCAACCCCGATTCCTCTTAGAAATCCCCAGATTGGACTTCCTGGCTGTGCGAAAAAATACGATTTAAAAAGTGGAACTGTGTGCAGGACATGTTCAAATATGTTTTCCCCAGTTTGTAATGAGCGGTTGTAATAGGGAGTCATCAACACAATAAGAAATAGACCATTCAGTGTGAGTGCAATTAGTATTTTCAAAAGCCATTTCCATTGCTTAATACGTTGAAATAATTCTTTTCTATTTTTAAGAATAATGATAATAAAAAGAAAAATCATCGGGATGGTTAGCATAAAACCTAAATAAATTCCGCTATAAAATTGCATCACAGTATAGAATAGGGCTAAAAAGAAATGTTTTGCTTTTAATTCATTCATAAAAAGCAATGCCATCCATATAGCTAACGGAATGAAAAATCTAGGGAAAGTTTGGGCGTGTGACATTTGAGACTGCAAACCCATTGAGAAGGCAAAAACAAAAGCTCCTAAAACAGCCGCATATTTATTTTTTAATAGCCAATTTAAGAACAAAAAGCTTGAGCTGTAGTTTAAAACCGCCATTACAACAAACCAAAATTGAAATGCGGTGAATATATCTGCTCCACAAATTCTAAACAAAGAGTATATAGGAGCTGTTCCGAGTAAATTGTCCGAAAAAGTAATTATTTCCTTTTCAGGATACATAAAAGGAGCGTCCCAAAAGGAGTTTAGATTTCCTGAAAAATAGTGATGAGCATGTTCTAGAATATACACGTTAAACCTGCCATCTCCCAAATCTCCTGGGAAATAAGCAAAATCAGTTCCTGTGACATTTAACGTAATAAAATAAAGACCTAAAACCAAGCCCAATAGAAAGGGCCAATTTTGTAGAATATTTAATCGTTTTTGGTTCATAAGTTAAGTACAAAACACGCGGTTACAGAATTTATTGTACAAGCTGTAAAAAATAAAAAGGAATCAATGTGATTCCTTTTTTAGTGCCCTGGACTGGATTCGAACCAGCACGCACGTAGTGCACAACCCCCTCAAGATTGCATGTCTACCAATTTCACCACCAGGGCGTGGAGGTGCAAATATAATCGATTCTCCGATTTTAAAAGGAATTAAAACAAAGATATTAAGGATTCATTTAGCGCAACACCACTTTTTTAATCGAACTTCCTTTGTCGGTGCTTAGTGACATTAAATAAATACCCCGTTCAAATGAGGAAATGTCAATTGACTGAAGCGACAATATGGAGTTAGATTCCCAAACAATTTCACCAGTCAACGTCAGTAAACGCGCTTTTTTGAATCCTGGGTCGGTTAATGTTACATGAATGAAATCTGATGCCGGATTTGGGGAAATTGTAAAATCAATTATTGAATTGTTTTCGATACTCAAATCAGAATCAAAAGCCAATGCATCAAGCTTTAAAATAGTACCAGGATTACTTCCTGAAATTACGGTCAAAATCATTGAATCAGGTGAGCCGAACATTCCAATTACTGAATTGAATAGTGCATAATTGCTAGTTGGTGTAAAAATCTCCTCGTGATAACCGACTAGAGATCCATTTTCCATGAATTGGATTTGTAAAATACCTTCGTCCACGGAAGTAGTAGTTAATTTATATGCTCCTGCAACTTTAATTGGTGTTGATGCGATTGGAACTTGGCCAAAAGGGGTTCCACTGCCAAAGTCAATCACTCCTTTTGATAGAAAACCAGCAATGGTATCTGTTCCAAAAAGTACTGTGCTCATTTCAATGGCAGAATTACCTTCATACGAATCACTTGTTTTTACAACATTGATTTGTCCAAAATGAGAATAATAAGGCGAAAGCGTTTCCCATTCATCTGGAATTTCAACGATTTCATCTTCCCAGTTTTCAAAATTGTAATTTGGTACATCTGGTTTATTCAGACCTCCGTTTAATAGTTTAATATTATCTACAAGAGCCCAAGAGTTAGGGTGAGGATTATGTGTTGTATTGGGATTTCCAATTATAAATCCAAGTAATAATTCATCTTGGGAAATATTTCCAACTGGAATTAGTTGTGGCGTCCAAGAGGTTGCCGGACCGAAAGCGAAAGGTTTTATTTGGTAATCGACAATATTTCCATTCGCTTTACGAATGATTACAAGATACAACGAGTCATTTGGTTGTAAATCGATTTTATAATAAACAGCAACGGCTTCAAAGTTATCGGTATATGGAATTCCTGTTACAGGATTCAAACTGCCGTGAAGGACAAATCCACCAAGGGTATCTCCAAATATTTCTGCAGCTCCTAATTTAGCTGAATATAAACCTTCCTGCGCATCCAATGATTTAAAAACAGTAGTTTCAACGTAAAAGGGTTCTTGATTCGAACTGCTCCAAACGGAAGGTGTTTCATAAATAATTGAATCAGACCAATTTTCAAAACCTCCATTGGTTATTTGAGTTGCAGCATGGAAAGCAATAACGACAAATAGAATAGTAAGTGATAGAGTTGATTTCATAGGTAGAACTTTAATTTAAACTAAGTTACAAAAATTGGAATCAGGAATTATTTTTTTTCAATATTTCGTGAGAAGCTTGAGTAAACTGCAATGAAAACAATTGCCTTTTGCAAATCAGGTTCTAAATTAGTGAAATCTACATCAAAACTCCATCTTTCCCAGTCATTGCTGAAAGTTGTTCTAAATGAACCTTCAAAATCTCCAGAAATACGCCATTGATCAAAACTGTTTGAGAAAGCCGCACGGACTTTAATCGTTTTACCAAAACCCTGAATTGTCCAATCATCAAAATCGTTAGAAAATGTAGTTTTTAGTGTAACATCGGATCCAATTCTCCAGTTGTCCCAATCGTTTAGAAAAACAGTTTTAATCGTTTGACTGCCGCACTTCCAATTGTCGTAACTTTTTATGAAAGTTGTATTAAACGAAAAATCGTCAAAAGTCCATCGACCGTAATCGTTTGAAAACGTCGTCCTCAATTCTTGAGAAATAGAAAGTGAGGAGATGAAAATGAACGTTAAAACGACTAGCTGTTTCATTAGATTAAAATGTTTGTTTCTTTATCAAATTGCTTATACGATACGAATACTGCCAGTGTGGCAATTACAAACATTACACCAAAACTAATCGCGAGCAATCCCATATCTAATGTTCCGGCAATTAAATCTTTTGTTGCAAGGACAATATTAACTACGGGAATACAAGCAGTAGTTAAGTTCAATTCGATTCCTGGAAAAAAACCAACCATAGCAGGAAGAACCATCACAATATTTAATGGAGTGATAATACTTTGAGCTTCTTTGAAGCTTTTAGCATAAACCGCAATTGGAATCATGACACCAGCGAAGAAAACCGTTAATGGCACAAGAAGCGCGTAAAGTAAAAGAATAAACTTAACGCTTAAAATCCCATGAATGATCGCTAATAATTCAGCATTTTCCACAACATCAAGTACTTCAATTGATAAAGATAAACCCAATAAGGCAGCTGTCGATGCGAGCAGTCCTGAAAGCACCACAACCCCCATTTTTCCGAATAAAATTTGCCAACGAGCGACTGGAGTGGTTAGTAGCGTTTCGATTGTTCCTCTTTCCTTTTCACCGGTGAATAAATCTATTGCTGGATACATACAACCTAAGAAGCCAAATGCGATGAAAATGTAGGGTAGAATTCCACCCGCTAATTTCCCAATCATTTCTTCACTTGATGCAACGTTACTGTATTCTGTGACAAGAGGAGTTAATTTAGCTTCATCTAATTTTAAATCCAAAATCCGTTCTTGACGGGCAATATCTTCTATTGTATTTAGATAAATTTCCGCTCTGTCTTTCATTCCAACATCAGTAGCATTATAAAACACGATTAATTTGGCTGGTTTTTGGGATTCAAGATTGGAGCTGAATTGCTTCTCACTATACATTCCTATTTGAATGGAATCCAATTTTAAATCCTTTTTTAGTTGAACTGAATCTCTATAAAAAACGATTTCTTTTTTTCCCATTTCTTTAGGAAGACTTTTCAATTGCTTCAATACGTAATTGTCTTTATCTCCAACAAATCCGATTTTCACTTTTTTGGTGGCAGCTTCTTCAGAAAAAGTAGCAGAAACACCAACGAAAATATTCATGATTATAGGAAAGACTAAGATAGGTATCACCAACATCATCATCAAGGTTCTTCTGTCTCTTAATGTGTCTTTTAATTCTTTTTTAAATATCGTAAATATCATCGTTCAATTAGTTAGATTCTTTTATAATTCGAATAAATTCTGCAGTTAGATTTTCTGCTTGCATGTTTGATTTAAAGGAATCCATGGTTCCGTCAAATAGCATTTTTCCGTTGTGTATGATCGCTAAATCATCGCATAACAAATCAACTTCACTCATAATGTGACTAGAAAAGATAACTGTTTTGCCCTGATCTTTACAATCGCGAATCAATTGAATGATGTTTTCTGCAGTGATAACATCCAATCCACTTGTTGGTTCATCAAAAATGACAACTTCTGGATCGTGAATCATAGTTCTGCATATAGAAACTTTTTGCTTCATTCCTGTAGAAAGTTTACCAATTCGTTTCCCTTGAAAGTGGTGCATGTCAAGCAATGTATATAAACGCTCTTTTCGTTCTTCGAAATCTGATTTTGAAATCCCGTATAAATCTGCAAAGTACTTGATTACTTCATTTGGGGTCAATCGCGCATACAATCCAGTCGAGCCTGTTAAAAATCCTATTTTTCGTCGTGCTTCAGCTGGATTAGCAATCGCGTCTATGCCTGTAATGTTTATACTTCCTGACGTCGGTTTAAAAATAGTTGACATCATTCGTAAAGTTGTTGTCTTACCAGCTCCGTTTGGACCCAATAAAGAAAATACTCTCCCAGGCGTACATTTTAAACTAACATTATCAACCGCTACGGCAATTTTATCCGTGGTGTTGAGTTCTTTTCGCTGTTGTTTCGAAAGAACAAATTCCTTTCTTAAATCGGTGATTTCAATCATGCATTCAATTATTTAATTCTAAAATAGGTATTCTAGCTGAATTGACTACTTTTAATTTATGGCATACGACGAATATTTACAGGAACGGATAGAAATCATTTTAAACGAAAAAAAGATAGTTTTCGTGGCGAAGAAAATGATGGGTGGCTTGTGTTACATGATTGATGACAAAATGTGTTTTGGAGTTGTGAAAAATGATTTTATGGCGCGAGTAGGAGAGAAGGCCTATTTCGATTTAATTGATTTGAACGGAGCTCGACCGATGGATTTCACTAAACGACCAATGAAAGGATATATTTTCGTAGCCCCAGAAGGAGTAGATTACGATTCCGATTTGAAATTTTGGATTAAAAAGTGTTTGGAATTTAATCCCGAAGCAAAATCAAGTAAAAAGAAGTGAATTACTCACTTTTCATCACTTCTGTGCCATCTAATTCAACTCGCTCATCCCAAATTGAAACCAATTCTGATAACTCATAAATATTTCGGTATCCATAACCGTATAAGTTAATATAGGTTGGAATATTAAGAGCCAAAGTCAATTCTTCTTTTGTTGATTCGGTAGGTGGAATGTACATTTTAGTTGGGAAATAACTTTCATCATCATCAAAGTTATTGTTGCAGTAGATTAAAATGGTTGGTGATTTATCAGGAAACAACGCTTCAAGATTCTTTTGAGTAAAGTCAGAGAAATTCAAATGAATGGCTCCTTTTATGTGCTTTGCATCGTACATTGCTTTAGAGCGTGTATCTAATATAAATACGTTACCTTTTTTACTCATCTTCATGAATTCTTCAATTCCGATTAATCGTTTTGCACGATGAGGTTTTACTTCAGCGACTAACTTTTCAAAAGCGTCATAATCTACTTTGGATTCGATTTGTGAATAAGAGATAGAAGTCAAGCAAATAGCGAAAATGGTGATGATGTTTTTCATGAGTGAAGATTTAATTTCTTTGCTGTACAAGAAATCGCTAAAAAGGTTCAAAAAAGATTTTTTTTATTGCAACTCTGCAGTGCATCCTATAACGTTGAACCGAAATTATTTACTAACACAACTATTCACAAATCCTTCCTTTGTGTTTGTCATTTAAATAATGCTCGTCCAAGCTTTTCATTTCTTCAATCAATTCGGCTGAAGGAGGTGTGTGTTGCAATTGGCTTAAATTTGGTTGTCCGGCATCAACCCAAGCTGTGTACCAAATATGTCCAACCATTGCAATTGCAGCGCGTAATCGCCTTTCAACCATATTATTCATTCGCTTGTGGTATTCTTGAGAGAATTCATATGAATAAACAGAAATAGTTGTGTTGCCGCGTTGCTCGAAACTGTATTTTTTGTCAGGTGCCATTTCAGCGGTTAATTCTTTCTCTATCCGAAGAACTGAATCTACAGCATAATGAGAGCCTTCAATGGCTTTCCAGATGTGATCGTCCAAATTTTTTAAATACTTCGCTTTACCAACAAAATAATCGTAATTCTCGTAGTTGATTTCCACTAAGCGACTTTCCCATAAACCGTGAATTCCTTTTTGATTGGTCAACTGACCGTTGTAGTTTTCTGTTGTATGCAAGGGAACGTGCGCATCACCAATGTAGTGCCCAATATCCGCAGAATATTTTAGAATTAAATCAACATTTTTCTCTTCAAATGCTTTTTGAAGTTTGTACTTCATCCAACCAATGTTCCAAGGAACAATACCATAAGCCTGAAGCGTGTCTTCAGAAAATTTTTCGACCGCATCCTTCCATCTTCTAGGAACAACATCAAATGGATTTTCCCCACCATGAACATAGTGGTCAATATCAATGTAGTGTTTTTGAGCTTCGCCATCGACAGCGTAACGACGTTTGTCAGGATCGACAGCATGTTCAGTTAAATATTCCAAATGTTCTTTGTAAAATCCAAACATTTCGGGAGGAAGCGTAAACGTGGCAATACGATTGATTCTTTTGTGCCCAAAAAAGCCCCATCGCTTGCTCGATACTTTTTCTTCACCATTTCCAAACAAAAAAGGGAGAATTAGTAATAAAACGTATTTATATTTTAACCAACTTTCCATCGCGTAATATCGGTACCACTCTTGTTTGATTTGGAGTTAAACAATATTTAATGTCTTCATTTAAGTCCAAATTTTTCAACCTTCTTCTGTGTGAACTCGATTTCAAATAACCTAGTGGGTTTACCCAAGCTGAAAGATACAAGTATTTCGCTGCAATAGATGAATCTTCATTTGAAGTGTATTTTCCTGTATTGATGAGGTAGTCACATATCGCCCCTGCACAAATTGTATCTTCTAAATTAAATTTATCTTGCCATCCTGAACACAAGCATAAAATGTTTTTATCCTGATTTTCAAGCCATTCACACAATGCATCTAAATTTAACAATGAACCCACGACAACTGTTTCAGCATCACTAGCAATACTCAAAGCTTTTGTTCCGTTCGTGGTCGAAAGAACCACATCTTTTCCAATAAAATCCTCATTCATATACGAGTAAGGCGAATTACCAAAATCAAATCCTTCTACAATTTGTCCTTTTCTTTCAGCTCCAACTAAAAAACCACGGTCTTTATAATCTTGTGCTTCTTCTATTGTTGCAACGGGAATAATCGATCGAATTCCATTTTCAAAAGCCGCGCAAATTGCTGACGTAGCGCGTAATACATCAATCACAACGATTAAATCGTATTCTCCTTTGAAGTATTCATATTCACCAGGTGTATAACACACCTCAACATTTTTTCTAGTATCCATACAATTACTAAAGTAGGTATTAATTTTATTGGCTTATCACAAATCTAGTATAAAAAAGAGGAATTTCGCCGTAAATAAGTGAGAAGCAAAGGTTCGCAAAGGTTGATTAAAGAGCATTATGGCAATTACTTTACACTCTCATCTTGTTTAAGGTACAAAAGACAATTACAGTTCACTTTTAAATTAATCAGTGCTTTTCTTTTTTCAAAACTTTCGCATCAAAAATGAACGTGCCGAAAGGAACAAACGATGCCACAAACCCCAATAACACGGTAGTGATTTTCCAATTGACCTTTTTTGCGTAAATCATTAGCCAAACACAGAAGAAGATAAAGAACACTCCGTGAATCATTCCAACAATTTTATTCGGTAAAAGCATATCGTGCTGGTACTTCATGTACATAGTTATAAGTAATAATGGCCATGAAATTCCTTCTAGTATAGCAAGAAAGCGAAATTGTCCAAGTGTTGTTTTTAAATTCATTTTTTTGATTTTTTTTGATTCTCTAGAGCGTACAATTCATCCCTTAATCGCGCTGCTTCCATAAAGTCAAGTTCTTTTGCAGCTGTTTCCATTTGTTTACGCGTATGCTTAATCGTTTTTTCCAATTGTTCGTCAGTCATGTATTTAATAACTGGATCTGCTGCCATTGCAACAACCTCTGGGATGTTATAATCAGTGATGTGTGTTCCATCGCCATCAGCAACTTTAGTGGAATTAATAATTTTTTCTTTCGACTTGTTCAATGCAGTTGGAACGAGACCGTGTTCAGCGTTATACTCCATTTGAATTTGTCTTCTACGAGCTGTTTCATCAATCGTTTGCTTCATTGAGTCAGTCATTTTATCCGCGTACATTATCACTTTTCCATTCACGTTTCGTGCTGCACGACCGACTGTTTGGACCAATGATTTCCGATTTCGTAAAAATCCTTCTTTATCTGCGTCGATAATCGCGACCAATGAAACTTCAGGTAAATCCAATCCTTCACGAAGTAAATTCACCCCGATTAAAACATGAAATTCTCCCAAACGCAATTGGCGTAAAATCTCAACTCGCTCTATTGTATCAACTTCAGAATGAATGTAACGGCATGCAATACCTAATCGATCTAAATATTTTTGTAATTCTTCCGCCATTCGTTTTGTCAATGTAGTGACCAAAACGCGTTCGTCTAGTGGAATGCGGATTTGAATTTCTTCAATTAAATTATCGATTTGATTTAAGCTTTTTCGAACTTCAATTTCAGGGTCCAATAATCCAGTTGGTCGAATTACTTGCTCCACCACAACACCTTGAGATTTCTCGATCTCGTAATCGGAAGGAGTAGCAGAAACGTAGATAATCTCAGGTAACATTGACTCAAATTCTTCAAACTTTAACGGTCGATTGTCCATAGCAGATTGCAAACGAAATCCGTAATCGACCAAGTTGATTTTTCGAGCTCTATCTCCTCCATACATTGCACGAACTTGAGGCAGAGTAACATGACTTTCATCAATTACCATTAAGAAATCGTCAGGAAAATAATCGATTAGACAAAAGGGACGTTGACCGGGTTCACGTTGATCAAAGTAACGGGAATAATTCTCAATTCCTGAGCAATAACCAAGCTCTCGGATCATCTCCAAATCATATTCTATGCGCTCTTTCAATCGTTCACTCTCTTCAATTTTCCCTTCCTTTCTGAAATTTTCGACTTGGATTACCATATCTTCACCGATCATATCGACAGCTTTTTTTGTCGTTTCAGAACTTGTTACGAAAATGTTCGCTGGGTAGATGCTAATGTCATCAAAAAGTTCAATCGTTGTGTTGAACTTAGGGTCAATCGTGGAAATGGATTCTATATCGTCTCCCCAAAATTCGATTCGAACGGCATAATCAGCATAAGCCAAGTAGATATCAACTGTATCTCCTTTTACGCGAAATGTTCCGCGTTCAAATTCTTGATTCGCTCGACTGTATAGGTTCTCAACTAATTGAAATAGAAACTTATTTCTAGAAACCGTATCACCCTTTTTAATATGAATGATGCTCTTTTCAAACTCTTGTGGATTTCCAATACCGTAAATACACGAAACAGAAGCAACAACGATCACATCTTTTCGCCCAGAAAGTAGAGCAGACGTGGCAGATAATCGCAATTTTTCAATCTCATCGTTTATTTGTAAATCCTTTTCAATGTACGTTCCTGTTACCGGCATAAACGCTTCTGGCTGATAATAATCATAGTACGAAACAAAATATTCGACCCTGTTATTTGGAAAGAATTGTTTGAATTCGCCGTACAATTGAGCAGCTAAGGTTTTATTGTGCGATAAAATTAAAGTCGGACGATTCGTTTTTTGTATAACGTTCGCTATTGTAAATGTCTTTCCGCTTCCGGTTACTCCAAGAAGCGTTTGAAATCCCGCATTGGATTCAACTCCCTCAACAAGTTCCTTTATTGCGTTCGGTTGATCACCTGTTGGCTCAAAATCAGATACAAGTTGAAAGTCCATGCTGTTGAAATGTTTTGGAACAAAAATACAAATTAAAGAGGCATCTTCGAATCAACTCTTATCTTTGTCAACGAGTATTTTTCTGAAGTTTATGATGGATTTTTTGATATTGTTGTTGGGGTTAGCCGTTTTAGTCGTTGGAGGAGAATTCTTAGTAAAAGGTGCCGTAGGAATTTCGAATAAACTAAAAATTTCTCCTTTGGTAATTGGTATGACAGTGGTTGCGTTTGGAACTTCTGCGCCAGAATTAATTGTGAGTATTGAAAGCGCTTTGAATGGAAATTCAGGTATTGCCATTGGAAATGTAATGGGTTCTAATATCACGAATTTGGCATTGGTTTTAGGTGTTACAGTACTGATATTTCCAATTATAGCTGATCGACAAACGAAAAGGATAGACTTTCCAATGATGTTGTTCGCAACGTTGCTGTTTTATTTCTTCTCTATAGATGGTGTAATATCGTTTTCTGACGGATTAATACTCTTCACAATACTAATCATCTTTCTAGTTTATATAATTGGGAACATAAAGCGCCAAAAAAAGAAAAAAAATCGAAAGCAAAAGGTCAGCAAAAAGAAAGATTCTCGTAAAGACTTTAAAAACGGTAAGAAACACAAGTCGAAACATGACGACGACGATGACGACGACGACGACGATGATGATGAAATCAAAAAGGTAAAATTGCCCATTTGGAAATCATCTATCTTCTTGTCAATTGGGCTTGCGGGTTTATTTTTTGGTGCAGGTTGGTTTGTTGAAGGAGCAGTAGGTATTGCCGATTATCTTTTAACGGACAGTCCTGATAAAGATGTAATAATTGGAGTGACTGTTGTTGCTTTTGGAACGAGTGCGCCAGAATTGGTGGCTTCATGCGTTGCAGCTTATAGAAAGGAAACAGACATTTCATTAGGAAACCTAATTGGCTCCAATATCTTCAATATTTTTGCAGTAATTGGACTTACATCAATGGTAAAACCAATTGAAGTTACGCAAGGAGCAATTGACTTCGACATGATTTGGGTAATAGGTATTGCGGTATTAATGCTATTTATTCTTCTTATCGGAAAACGAATTGGACGATTAAAAGGAGCTATTTTGGTGCTCTCATACTTTACGTATGTAGCGATTATCATTTTAAAAGTAAAAGGGATAATTTAATCAACATTAGATTCATTATTGGTTTCCTGTCTCTTATACACATCTCCGAGCCCACGAGACAGGCAGAAATCTCGT
>CAJXRM010000077.1 GCA_913059205.1 uncultured Flavobacteriales bacterium | reverse complement strand
TCTACACAGAGTAGATCGTCGGCAGCGTCAGATGTGTATAAGAGACAGGTTCCAGATGGTTTACTTGTTCCTGTAGTTCGTTTTGCTGATGGAAAAGATTTATCCACAATTAACGCGGAAGTAAAAGATTTTGCTGGAAAAGCGAAAAGTAAAAAGTTGCAACCAGCGGATTGGGAAGGAAATACGTTTACAATTTCAAATCTTGGAATGTACGGAATCGAGGCGTTTACTGCAATCGTGAATCCACCTGATAGCTGTATTTTGGCTGTTGGTGGAATTAAAGAAGTACCAGTCGTAAAAAATGGTATGGTTGTACCTGGTAATGTAATGAAAGTTACTTTGTCTTGTGACCATCGAGTTGTTGACGGCGTAAGTGGTTCAGAATTCCTTAATACTGTAAAAAAATATATAGAGAATCCTGTGATTTTGGTTATGTAATTGGTTCTCCAAAAATAATGAAATACCTATCTAAATTAGATGGGTATTTTTGTTTAAAATTAAATCGTATGAATGCGAATTGTCCTTGTGGAAGAGAGAAAACATATGAAGAATGTTGTGGCATTGCTCATAAAAATATAGCGAATGTAAAGACAGCCGAGGATTTAATGCGTTCTCGCTATACAGCATTTACACATGCAAATGGTGATTATTTAATGCTAAGTCACCACACAACCACACGCGAACTTGATCGAAAACAAGAAATTGCTGATTGGGCTTGGTCGGTTGAATGGTTGCGATTGGAGATAATTTCAGCCTTTGATGGCGGTCCGGATGACGAAGAAGGAACGGTAGAATTCCGAGCTTACTTTAAAGAAAATGGTAAAGAAAAATATCTATACGAAACATCTCGATTTATTAAGGAAAGAGGGAAGTGGAAGTACCACGGAATTGTAAGGTAAAAAAAGGCCGAATAGAAATTTTTCCATTCGGCGCATTTTTACTTTCTATGAATTAAGAAGTTATTCTATCTAACGATTAATTTTAATGTTTCCGCTTCTACTTTGATAAAGTACACACCAGAATTCCACAAACTTGAATCAATTGTGATGGTTTTATTTATGCTTCCGTCAAGTATCACTTTTCCTTGGATATCCAGCACCACAAAATCAGAATTATTTTGATTGTCGTTATTTATCTCAATTGTAAATGAATCCTTCGTAGGGTTTGGAAATACCTTTGTTTTTTTTGATGGAAGGATTGATTCTTCAATTTCCGTAGTAGATGGTGGATTTATCGCGCCAAAAGTTGGAAACATGACTTGATATGGACCAGTTCCATTCGGATACCTACCGTAGGATTCATCAGTGTTTTGAGCAGGAAAAGTCACTTCATTCAATATAGTCATGCTGGCATCAGAAAGATAAATTGTTTCACCGCTAGAGCTCAGTTTAAAGTCAGCATGGTAACCGGATTGAGAAAGATCTTTATCAGCCCACACCACTAAGTATGAATTTGATGGAATTGTCGTGCCTGAAGGAAAAGTGAAAATAGTTAAAGAGTCAGCATCATCACTTAAATGGTAACCTGAAATATCAATTGTTTGACTTCCTTTATTGTAGATTTCTATCCAGTCGTCGAAATCGCCGTCCTGATCGCTCACGACGTTGCTATTTGAAGCCATAAACTCATTTATAACAATATCGCCTATGGTAATTGGCGTAGCGATAATTGTGTAAAATTCATGTTCGGCATTTGTAGGAGAGAATTTTCCAATAGTTCCATTTTCGGCATAGATGTAATATTCTACTGTAGCACTTTCAATTGGTAGTTCTGCTCCAAAAACGTTGTCACCTGCCGCTCCGTCGTTGTGATTTCCATCATCAAACATTTCAATTTTGACAAAAGGAGCATGGGCTTGTGAACGGTATCCTAAATAGGCATAGTTTTCATCTAAGATTGTTGCGTTAACCGTTATAACATCATTGATAAAAGGTAAACTGTTTGATAATGTTATTGAGTTTATACTCGGTTGAACTGCTGAAAAATCACTTTGCGCCATAAGATATGTATAGCGTCCATTCATTAAATTGCTAATTCCAGGTGTTGAACCTCCAGGTCCACCAGCAGTTACATCGTTATTAATGTTCGAAGTAAAGTTTGCAAAAGTATAGAACTTATTAACGTCGGCTTGAACTGATGAACTGATTGTAGCTTGTAATGCTTGACCATCGGCTAAGTATTGACTTGTATTCGCGAAGTTATCTTCAAGGATTGTTTTACAATGTGCTAAATACATTTTTTTGAAACGTGCATTGCTCAGTATCTGGCTCACTAAAGGGAAAGAAGCATCTCCTGAATGAAGTAGATAACTCATTTGTTGCTTAGCAGTTGTGCCATTTAAATTCCCAGTTCCAGTCATTGAAAAAGTTCCAAATGATTCATTTAAATCCCAAACTACAGGAAGAAAACGATTGTAATCATCGCGGTACAAATAATAGTTTTGCTGAAACCCGCCAATATAACTATCCAAATTAACCAGCATATTATCAAATGCTAACATCCAAATTGCTCTGTCCACATCAAGAATCGCCTCGATATCGTTGATGTCATTTTTCAAGGTGTCACAAAAATCGATTAATTCTTGCCATCCGTAATCTGATTTCAATTCATAACCATCGTAATAATCAGTACTGTCTTGACCTAGGTAAACTAAATCAGGTAAGTCTGTTGAAGTTGGTCCAGCTCCAGCTGGAGGGTTACATTTTATAAATGTATTGTTTTTGGAACCAAATCGATTATCCAAAAAAGACTTAGAAACTGCTTCTGAGTTGCTATACAATCCTATTAATGTTCCGTTTACATATACATTTGCGTAATTGGATAGTGGCGCATCCATATAATTTCGTAAGATTTTATATCCTAGAACTTCACGTATAAATGAAGGGTCTTTCGCCACATTACTCAGTTTAATGTCTTTATAACCTTCATGATTATGTTCTTTGTAAGTGTCCAATTCGATATGAAATGGGTTTTTAGTTTGATTCGCATTATAGGTGCTATTTCCTTTGTATTTTACTCCAACACTGTCATAAACAATTCCATTAATAGTCACACTTTGAGCCATGATGTAATCTTCGTTACCTGCTTTTTCGGCATCCAAGAGGGCGTCCCAATTTGATTCGGCAAAAGTGATCTCAATAGTTTGGATCGTACTTTCATCATAAAATCCTTGAGCTAACGCGGCTGTCGAAGTAAGCGCGATTGCTATCGAATAGAATATATTTTTCATCTTTTTTAGATTAATTTGAGTTAACACTAAAGGATTAGACGATTAACATTTACATATCCTTCGGTCAATTCAATTAATCTTATAGAATTTATTTTTTTTACTATTTAATTGCAGCTATTATTTTGTTTCCAAATAATTCAACCCAGTCTTGGTACATTTTACCAGAAGGGTGGAGTCCGTCTTCTGCGACAAGTTCCGGCTGCTTAATTCCTCGCCTGGAAATGGGCGTGATATCAAATCGCTTTACATTTAATTCCTTGGCGATTCGTTTGTTAATCGCGTTATAGGCATCAATTTCAGAGCTTATCGAAGGTTGATTACTTAATCCAAACGGAGTAAAGCCGTAATCAGGAATAGAAATTACAAATACATGGTTTTTATTACCACCTGCAAGCTCTATGGCCATTTCTAACAATTCCTTGAATTCTTTTTTGTACTGTTCGATTGGTTTGTGTTGGTATTGATTGTTAACACCGATTAATAAAGTAACGATTTCGTATGGTCCAGATAGTTTTCCTTGGCGTATTGCATCAATGAGATTGTCAGTTCTCCAGCCAGTTTTCGCAATGATTTTAGTCTCGTTTACCGTTAATCCTGCCTCTTTTAAATTGTTTTCGAGAAGTTGAGGGTAATTGTGTGTAGGTTGAACACTTTCACCAATTGTATAAGAATCTCCCAATGCTAAATAACGTATTTTTTTTTGGGAAGAATCATCTAAATTTTTCGAAGGTAACAAGCATAAAGTGGAAAGTACAATTACAATTTTTAGGTAGATCATGGCATGAGTTTTAAAAGTGAAATATACGAACGAAATTATGAAAATGGATGTGCAAAAAAAAAGCCTGTTCAACTGAACAGGCTTTTATAGTATTTTAAGATAAAACTATACGTTTTCAATAACCATAGCGGAAGCTCCACCGCCACCATTACAAATTCCGGCAGCACCGTATTTTCCACCGTTTTGCTTCAAGACATTAATTAGTGTAACAATAATTCTAGACCCACTGTTTCCTAGAGGATGTCCTAAAGAAACAGCTCCTCCGTTTACATCCACTTTTGAAGGATCTAAACCTAGTTTTTTCATATTCACTAAACCAACAACGGAAAAAGCTTGATTTAATTCCCAGTAATCGATGTCGGCAACTGTTAAGTTTGCCTTTTTTAACGCTACAGGAACAGCTTTTGAAGGAGCAGTAGTGAACCACTCTGGCTCATGAGCTGCGTCGCCATATCCGATAATTTTTGCGATTGGTTTAAGACCTAATTCTTCAACTTTTTCCTTGCTCATCAAAATTAGCGCAGAAGCTCCGTCGTTTAACGTCGATGCATTTGCAGCAGTGACAGTACCTTCTTTAGTAAAAACGGCACGAAGTTCAGGTATTTTTTCCAATTTCACATTGCTGTATTCTTCATCTTTAGAAACAATTAGTGCGTCTCCACGACGTTGAGGAACTTCAACTGGAACGATTTCTTCATTAAACTTACCGGCATCCCAAGCAGCAGCTGATCGTTTGTACGACTCAATTGCAAAGTTGTCTTGCTCTTCGCGTGTTATGTTGTTTTCCGTTGCACATTTATCTGCACAAACTCCCATATGAACTTGATTGTAAACATCGGTTAAACCATCATTTACCATTCCATCCACCATAGCGACATTACCTAATTTTGTTGCTACACGTGCATTGAAGTAGTGAGGAACCATACTCATGTTTTCCATTCCTCCAGCGACAACTACATCGTTGTCACCACATAGGATAGATTGAGCAGCAAGACTTAGCGACTTCATGCCAGATGCACACACTTTGTTGACTGTAGTACAAGGCACATCATTGGTGATACCAGCAAAAATAGCAGCTTGACGCGCTGGCGCCTGGCCTAAATTTGCTTGTAACACATTACCCATAAATACTTCATCAATAACTCCTGGATTAATTCCTGCTTTTGCAATTGCACCTTTAATCGCTGCCGCACCTAACATCGGAGCTGGAACAGTAGATAATGATCCACCGAAGCTTCCAATCGGCGTACGCACTGCAGAAATGATATATACTTCTTTATTCATTTTACTCTAAATTTGATTTCCACGAAATTAATAAAAGCAAATTGAATATCGGGTATTTTATACTTATGAAGGGGGAATATGATTTAAAAAGTTCCTTATATCAAAACCTTCATTTTTAACAAAATCACCCTCTGAACAAGAAATAAATCCCTATTTTTGCACCTCAAATAAAAAAAAAGTATGAAAGAATTAGTCGTAGTTGTGTTTTTAATGGCGATAAACGCTGTATTTGGACAAGACTCAACTTCAGTTGATGCAGTTTCCAAAAATTGGAAATTAAAAGCAACATATGGATTGAATGGAACACAAAGTTCTTTTGTTAATTGGGCAGCTGGAGGTAGAAACAACATTTCAGTTTTAGGTTATATAGAGGCTTCTGCTAAATATTCTAAAAATAAAATCAATTGGGATACAGATTTAGGCTTGTCTTTAGGTGGAATGATGTATATAGGAAAAGGAAATAACGATGGTTTGCAAAAAACAGACGATCGAATTGATGTTGCAACAAAAGTTGGCTATAAATTAAAAGAGCACTTGTATTTTTCGGCTTTGGCAGGATTTAAGTCTCAATTCATTGATGGGTTTGCATTTCCAAATGATTCTGTTCGCGTTTCTACGTTTATGGCTCCTGGCTACGGAAGTGTTTCATTGGGGATCGATTATGTGCCAAATGATAAATTCTCCTTGTTCTTTTCACCGTTATCAACGAAATTAACTTTCGTACAAGATGCGACTCTATCGAATGCTGGTGCGTTTGGTGTTACTGGAGCAGAATATGATGTGACGACTGGAGAAGTGATAACAAATGGTAAGCGTTTTAGAGGTGAGTTTGGAGCATATTTAAAAGCACAATACAATCAAACAATAGCAAAAAATATCGAGTTAAAATCTAAATTGGAATTGTTCTCGAATTACCTAGAAAAGCCACAGAATATAGATGTGAATGCGGAAATCATAACGAATTTTAAAGTAAATAGCTGGTTCTCGGCTTCCATTAACTGGTTGTTAATCTATGACGACGATATTGATATTACAGATCGCGATGGAAATATTGGCCCTAGAACACAGTTCAAATCGGTAATTGGATTGGGTGTTTCTTATACAATGAGGAATTACAAAGAATAAGAAGTACTAGCGTAAAATATGAAGGGATGCGAAAGTGTCCCTTTTTTTTATACTTCAAGTTTCAAGGAGTTTGTTAATTTCGTAAAATCAATGAAAATATTTTCTGACATATCGCTTTGGTGGTTACTTCCAATTGTTGCAATTGCGGTTACTGCCTCTGTTTTCTACTATAAAAATCAAGCGCAATTAGCAGATGCTTCTAAATTGCAGAAAAAGGTTCTTGTGGTTTTACGTGCAGTTATAATTTCATTGTTACTTCTTTTTTTACTGGGAATTATAATCGAGAATAAGGAGTATAAAACAGAAAAGCCTGTTTTTATTACCTTGGTCGATAATTCTTCTTCAATGTTGAACTACAAGGACAGCGCAGAAGTAAAGAAAAAAATAAATGAATTAACTAGAGGAATTAAAGACAACTACATCGATAGATTTGATTTTAAAGAATACGTTGTTGGAAGTGATGTTTCTGATAGGCCAATTGATTTGTTAGACGGAGAATCGAATTTAGATGCTGGTTTTGAATTCATCTACAGTCAATTTTACAATAGAAATATTGGTGGGATTTGTTTTGTAAGCGATGGGAATTTTACCACCGGAAAAAATCCAATTTATAGTGCTAGAAAAATAAATTTAACTCCAGTTTTCTCTATTGGAGTAGGAGATACAGTGGTAAAAAGAGATCAATTGGTGAAAGCTGTTTCGGCGAATCAAGTTGCTTTTTATAAAAATGATTTCCCAATTGAAGTCGACATAGAAGCGCGAAAAATGGGTAAAGGAACAAGTGTTGTTCGTTTATTCAAAGGAGAAAAGGAAATCGCTCAACAAACTGTAGATTATACAAATGGAAAACTTGATTTTGCCCATGTTAAATTTCTTGTGAACGCCAATGAAATAGGTTTTGTGCGGTATTCAGTCAAAATCGAAAACAAGAAAAATGAAATCAAATACGAGAATAACGTACGCACATTTTATATTGAAGTAATAGATTCACGAACCAAAGTTTTAATTCTTGCAAAAGCGCCTCATCCGGATTTAACATCGATTCATAGTGTTTTTGAACAAGACGAAAATACAGAGGCTGAAATAAAACTCGTGAGTGACTGGAATGGCTCTTTAAAAGACTACGCGTTGCTGGTTTGGCACAATCCAAGCGCCGACCAGTCGATTCTTAATCAAATTAAAACCAATAAAACACCTGTTTTGTATATGATGACAAGTCAAGCAAAAGGGGGAGACGCTAGCGCACTCAATATTGGTATGAAACTTTCTTCGCGGAATGGAATTGATGAAGTTCAGCCTGAATTGAATTCACAATTTCAATTGTTCGAAATATCTGATGAATTGAAACGCCAATTGCAAATTTGGCCACCCTTAAAAGTACCTTTTGGAAAGATTGAAATAAACACTGGCAATACATTGATATCACAACGAATAGGGCAAGTGAAGAAAACGGACCCAATTTTATACTTTGGAGGTGATATGAATCAGAAATATGGAGTTCTTATTGGTGAAGGATTGTGGCGTTGGAAATTAACTGAATTTGCAAAAACGCAAAAAACGAGTAGTTATACAGAGTTAATTCAACGCACCACTCAATATTTAACGGTTAAGAACAATACAGATCCATTCAGGGTGATTTTACCTAAGCGCTTCAATAAGAACGATGAAATTGTATTAAAAGCTGAATACTATAACGCTTCTCTTGAGCGAATTACTTCACCTACAATTAAATTTGAACTGAAGAACGAACAAGGAAAGGTTATTCCTTATGAATTTGCCAAATCTTCGCAGGACTACACACTTTCTTTAGGAAAATTAAAACCTGGTAAGTATTCATGGTCTGCAACTGCAATTTTGAATGGTAAATCCTCGAAGAAAAATGGTGTATTCGTTGTTGAAGATATCTCAATTGAAATTCTTTCAACCCATGCAAATCACGGTTTGCTAAATCAAATTGCAAACGAAACGAATGGGAAATTTTATACTCTTCGTACATGTGAACAATTGATTCGAGACATAGAAAAGAGAAAAGATATTGTTAATATTCAGTATGAAGAATCTAATTTCAATGATTTGATTGATTGGAAATGGATATTTGCATTGTTAGTTATCCTTTTTGGCGGAGAATGGTTCTTGCGTAGATATTGGGGAACATATTAATCAAAGTCTCTATAACAAATACAGAAAGAAATCAAGTACATCAACCAATCTTTTATATTCCTTACTGTACCAAAGAAAGGCTATTCATCTTCCATTCTTTGTGATTTTCGAATTAATTTTATTAAGGATACAATAATCTAAAAAGTAGGGCGTTTTTAAAATAACCAATAACAAATTATAATAGTTCGCCTATGTTAAAAAGCTACCCAAAAATTGCTCCTAGCGAAGAGTTGAAATTCGCTCCAAATTCAGCAACACTTAACGCCATATTAAATTATAGCAAGTCATTGGAGGTTAAATCCTCAAAAAAGACCAACCGGAAGTTGCTTTTAAATTTAAACTAAAAAAAAAAGACCGCTATTTTTAGCGGTCTTTTTTTTATCTTTTTGTTTTTACCATATTTTAGAAACGGCATCTTTTGAATTTCTCATTTTATCGCCTTCTTTCACATTAAATGCTTCGAAAAATTCTGGACAATTCATTAATGGACCATTTACTCTGTACATACCTGGCGAATGGGAATCGTTGGCGATTCGATTTTTCAACTCTGCTTCAGTATAATTAATTTTCCACAATTGAGCATATGCAATAAAGAAACGTTGTGCAGGTGAGTACCCATTGATTATTTTATTGTTCTTGAATTCCTTCGTTTTTGTGTAAGCATAATACGCCATTGTTAATCCACCTAAATCAGCAATGTTTTCACCCATGGTTAAATCTGGATTTACACAATGACCTTCTACAGGACAAAACAATTCAAACGTCTTGCCGAGTTTTCCTGTGCGCTCTTCGAACGATTTACGGTCTTCTTCGGACCACCAATTGGTGAAGGAACCGTCAGCAGCGAATTTTGATCCCATGTCGTCAAACCCATGCGTAAATTCGTGCCCTATAACCATCCCAATTCGGCCATAATTAATTGCATCATCATATTTTTCACTAAAGAAAGGTGCTTGCATAATTCCAGCAGGAAAAACGATTTCGTTTAGTAAAGGGTGATAATAAGCGTTAATTAAATGCGCAGGCATTTCCCACTCATCTTTATTTACTTTTTCCGTTAATTTGGAAATGTTTTTATTCCAAGAAAATTTTGCGAGTTCTCTATTGTTTTCAACTAAACTAGTAGAAGAAAAATTTAAAGATCTGAAATCATCGTATTTAAGTGGGTAACCCAATTTTCGACCAATAGCTTTTAATTTAATTTTGGCTTCAACTTTTGTTGTTTCCGTCATCCAATCTAAATTATCTATTCTATTCTCAAAGACATTAAGAAGATTGTCAACCATTTCATTTACGCGATCACGAGCTGTTTCAGAAAAATGTCGCCCGACAAACACTTTACCTAGAACTTGAGAGATTTCCGAGTTGGTAATTGCGTTGATAGCTAATTCGTTAATTGGCTTCATTTCCGATTTACCTGTCAAAACTTTACCATAGAAATTAAAGTTTTCTGTGACCATTTCTTTGTTTAATGAAGTTGCGTAATGATTGAAAACCTTCCATAAAAGATAGCTTTTCCAATTTTCCAAAGAAACGTCAGTAATTAGGTAGTTAATTTGTTTTAAAAAGTCAAGTTGACCAATAATTAATTCATGTTTATGAGGCTGCTGTAATCCGATATGACTAAAATAGGTTTCAAGATTTAAATTCGTGTACTGTTCATTTATATCACTAAACGAAAATTTATTATAGGTGTTTTCAGGCACACGCAATTCGGAAGGAGACATCATTGATTTTGCTAGTCTCGATTCAAATTCAATAACTTCTTGTGTTTTTTGTTTTGCATCTTCAATATTCGCGATATTTAAAACAGTATAAATATGGATTTTATAAGATTGAAGAATGTCTGATTTATTCGAGCTAGTATAATATTCTTTATTTGGCAAGCCAATTCCTCCTTGGGAAATATATATTACATTTTGCTCAATATTCTTCAAATCTTGACCGACATAAAATCCAAATAAAGATGAAATACCCAATTGATGATGTTTCGCAATTAAGGGGATAATTTCAACTTTTGATTTTAAATTTAATATTTCGTTGATTTCCTCTTGAATTGGCTTGATTCCTAACGCTTTTCGGTTTTCATAATTTGTGTAAGAAGCATAATAATCTCCGAGTAGCTGTAAATCAGAACCTTTTGGTGCTTTGCTAGTTTTCGCATCTTCAAGAATAGAAGTCAATTTTTTATTGTTTGAAATTTCCAATTCATTAAAGCTACCCCAACGCGATTCTGAGGCTGGTACGGGATTTTTATCGATCCAACTTCCATTGGCAAAACGAAAAAAGTCATCTTGAGGTTTTACATTCAAGTCCAGATATTCCATTTCAATTGAAGAAGAGTTCCCTTCTACAGAAACCGATTCATTATTGGTTGTAGCAGTTGTTGATTCAACCGCCTTTTTTGTTGAGTCACAACTTGAAAGTCCAATCAACAGGGTGATCGGGAGTAAAAAATATCTCATTGTTCTAATTTTTTGGTGTAAACCTCATTTCAACGTGAGGAATATCGTCTTCCAAATATTCTTTTCCTGTAGAATAAAATTCATGTTGTTCGTAGTATTTTTCTAAATGTTTTTGAGCCGATATTTGAATAGGAGCATTTCCAAATTCTACTTTAGAAAATTCAACGGATTTAGTCATCAAATCATGCCCAATACCATTCCCACGAATGGACTCATCAATCACAACACGGCCAATGGAAGAATCTTCATAGGATAATCCTGGAGGCAATATTCTAGCTGTAGCTACAATATCACCAATTCCATTTCTACAAATTAAATGATACGATTTTTTATCTTTTCCATCTAAATCGAGGTATGCACAATTCTGTTCTACCACAAATGCCTTCAAGCGCAAAGCGATAATATCATGAAATTCGTTTAAGGAAAGGTCGTTGTAATGTTTTATTTGCCAATCTAATACCATATATCAAGTTTGAATTACTCCTACATTATACGGTTTTTCCGCTTTTTTGTGGTTTGCCATCTCAATTCCCATTGAAATAACTTTTCGCGTTTCAGCTGGATCAATAATGGCATCAATCCACAAACGACTTGCTGCATAATAAGGAGAAGTTTGTTTATCGTATCTATTTTTTATTGTGTCGAATAATTCTTTTTCACGTTCTGGACTAATTTCTTCACCTTTAGCTTTCAAAGATGCAACTTCAATTTGAAGTAACACTTTTGCTGCTGCGGAACCACCCATAACAGCTAATTCTGCCGTAGGCCAGCCAACAATTAAACGAGGATCATACGCTTTTCCACACATGGCATAGTTTCCTGCACCATAAGAGTTTCCAGTAACGATTGTAAATTTAGGAACAACTGAGTTTGCCATAGCACTCACCATTTTTGCACCGTCTTTAATAATTCCTCCGTGTTCACTTTTTGATCCAACCATAAAACCAGTAACATCTTGTAAAAATACAAGAGGAATATTTTTTTGGTTACAATTCATTATGAAGCGAGCGGATTTATCAGCAGAATCAGAGTAAATTACGCCTCCAAATTGCATTTCTCCCTTAGCGTTTTTTACTATTTCTCTGTTGTTTGCTACAATTCCGACTGCCCAACCGTCAATTCGCGCGTAAGCACAAACAATTGACTTTCCATAATCGGACTTATATTCTGTAAAGTCAGAATCATCAACAATACACTTAATTATCTCTCTAACGCTATAGGGTTTTGAACGATCTGCAGGTAGAATTCCATATACATCCTTTGGATTCTTCTTCGGAGCTACTGATTCTTTTCGATCAAAGCCAGCATTTTCTGATTGACCGATTTTATCGACTAGATCACGAATCGTTTTTAAACACTCTTCATCATTTTCTACGTTATAATCGCAAACACCAGAAATCTCTGTATGCGTTGTGGCACCGCCCAATGTTTCGTTATCGATAGTCTCACCAATTGCGGCTTTAACCAAATAAGAACCTGCGAGGAAAATAGTTCCAGTTTTGTTTACAATTAAGGATTCATCTGACATAATTGGTAGATAGGCACCACCAGCCACACAACTTCCCATAACAGCAGAAATTTGAACTATGCCCATCGAGCTCATTACTGCATTATTTCTGAAAATTCTGCCAAAATGCTCTTTGTCAGGGAATATTTCATCTTGCATTGGTAAAAATACACCTGCCGAATCTACTAAATAGATAATTGGAAGTCTATTTTCCATTGCAATTTCTTGGGCTCTCAAATTCTTTTTTCCTGTAATAGGAAACCATGCTCCGGCCTTAACAGTTGCATCATTTGCGACAACTATACACTGTTTTCCTTTGATATAACCTATTACAACAACAACACCGGCAGCTGGACATCCACCATGTTCTTCGTACATTTCAAATCCAGCAATTGCGCCCATTTCAAATCTGTCAGTATTTGGGTCGAGTAGAAGGTCAATTCTCTCACGAGCAGTTAATTTACCACTTGCGTGCAGTTTATCGACTCTTTTTTTACCGCCACCTTCATAAATTATATTCAATTCTCGTTCAAGCGCAGAGATCTTCAAACGCATTGCATCATCATTCTTATTGAACTCCAGTTCTTTATTGGATATAGCCATTTTCTATTAAATTCATTTTGGTTCCCAAATATAATCAATTCTTAAAGTTCGAAGGGGTGTTTTGTACTTTAATGAACAACGAAATGTTCGAAAATCATAAAATTCAATCCGAACAAATAAGGTATATTTGGTGTATGCAAGATTCGTTTAAGTACAAAGGGATGCGTAGAAAATTAATTAATGAACTACGCGAGAAGGGAATAGCAAATGAAAATATATTAAATGCTTTCGATGTAATTCCGCGTCATTTTTTCTTGGATAATGCTTTTGCAGAACAGGCGTATACAAATATGGCATTTCAAATTGGCTCTGGTCAAACCATAAGCCATCCTTATACTGTTGCATTTCAGACACAACTGTTAGAGATTAAAAAAGGAGATAAAATACTTGAAATAGGATCCGGATCCGGATTTCAAACATGTGTGTTATGTGAGTTAGGAGCTAAAGTGTACAGTATTGAGCGCCATAAATCTTTACACCTAAAAGCAAAACAAATTGTGCAACATTTAAATTATACAGCACGACTTTCATTTGGCGATGGTTATAAAGGTTTGCCATCTTTTGCGCCATTTGATAAGATCATTATTACATGTGGAGCGCCGAATATACCGCAAGACTTAGTGGATCAACTAATTGTTGGTGGAATTATGGTAATACCAATAGGTGAAGGTAAAGAACAACAAATGTTGCGAATCACAAAACAGTCAGAAACAGAAATTACCCAGGAAGAGTTTGGTGTGTTTAGTTTTGTGCCAATGCTTGAAAGTAAAGTAAAATAAGTCGATATTGAAGAATTGATGCTCTTCAATATCGACTATATTGATTAATGACCTTTCGCAGCCAAATATCTTTCAGCATCTAACGCTGCCATGCAGCCAGTTCCAGCTGCGGTAATTGCTTGACGATACGTTTTATCTGCTGCATCTCCAGCGACAAAAACTCCAGGAACATTTGTTAAAGAAGTACCTGGTTTTTCATATTTAATATAACCAACTTCATCTAGATTGATGTAATCCTTAAATATATCTGTGTTTGGTTTGTGTCCTATCGCGACGAAAAATCCTGTACAAGGAATAGTTGTTTCCACTCCTGTTTCACTGTTTTTCACAAGAGCTCCAGTTACTCCTTGATCATCTCCTAGAACTTCTACCGTGTTCGTATTATACAAGATTTCAATGTTTGGTGTATTTTGAACGCGTTCGGCCATAATTTTAGAAGCTCTGAATTCATTCTTTCTTACCAGCATGGTAACCTTTGTACATAATTTCGATAAATAATGAGCTTCTTCACATGCAGAGTCACCAGCACCAACGATTACCGTTTCTTGTCCACGGTAGAAAAAACCATCGCAAACCGCACAGGCTGAAACTCCACCACCCATTTCCAAGTATTTTTGCTCGCTTTCCAGTCCTAAATATTTTGCAGAGGCTCCAGTAGATATAATTACAGTTTCTGCATGAATCTCAGTTCCATCATCTGCCCAACATTTATGGATGTCTCCAGAGAAGTCGACTTTGGTAATAAATCCAAATCGAACATCGGTTTCAAAGCGTTTTGCTTGTGCTTCTAATTGAATCATCATTTCAGGGCCAGTGACACCGTCTGGGTAACCTGGAAAATTCTCAACTTCATTTGTTGTTGTTAATTGTCCCCCTGGTTGCATTCCCTGATACATTACAGGGTGCATGTCTGCGCGTGCAGCATAAATTGCCGCAGTGTAACCTGCAGGACCAGAACCGATAATTAAGCACTTCACATTTTCTACTTTACTCATTTTATATTTTCTTATTTTGTTTTTATTCAATTTTCAATTACAAAAATAACTGTCTCTTATACACATCTGACGCTGC
>CAJXRM010000076.1 GCA_913059205.1 uncultured Flavobacteriales bacterium | reverse complement strand
GTCTCGTGGGCTCGGAGATGTGTATAAGAGACAGCTTTTTGCCATAGCCATTCAAATATCTGTTTCCCGCGAAAAGACTTCTCACCAATTGATTCTAAATTAGATTTGATTTCATCTAATGATAGGGTACGAATGTTTGTTTTTGTGCTCATTGAATTGCAAAGGTAAGTGATTCTATCGTAATTGACTTTTGATTAACGGTATAATCACCATTAAATGAAGCGTAAATCTTTGGTGCGAACAACATGCACCTCACCGGTTATTGTTTTGACTTCAACAAAATCACTTTGCTTTTTTTCTATTACCTCCACGCGAACCCCTTCAGGTATTGTTGTTTTTGGAGATTGAGAATTTTCAATAAATGTTGGAATTGATTTATTGGTGACCACTGCGAATGAATCATTGGTTATGTAACTTTGAACATTGGTACAAATTACCAACGAACCAATTAAACAGCCGAACAAAAAAATGGTAATAACAAGAAAGGCACTTTTTAAAGATGATTTTTTCTGATGAATGTAAAACACCACTCCCAGTGCACAAAAACAGCTTAGTGCGATGCTAATTCCTCCCCAGACATTTATCGTTAAACTATATAAGCTTGATTGAATGGAATTTAATCGTGGTCGCCATTCCAAGTCCGGGTGTAATTGCCCAAATGAATATTCGATTTTAGATTCAGCTTCACTATCATTGGGAGTTAATTTCAATACTTTTTCGAAGTTAAAAATTGCTTCACCGTACTTTTTCAATCCTAAATTTGACAAACCTAAATTGTACCAGGCTGCCACATCATTTTCATTCGTTGCGAGCGCTTTTTCAAATTCTTCAACGGCCAAGGCGTAATTTTTTTGGTTATACGCTTCAACTCCTTCAGAAAATGTTTTTTGACCATTTACATTAAATAAAAATGTAAATAGAAAAATCGGGACAAGGAGATATGTGAACTTCCAGATCATCCTTTCAGTTGTTGAATGATTTTATTTAATTGAGTCAATGATTGCTCTTTATTTGTTTCACCTAATCCAAACCCATATTTAAATTGTTCACACTCATTAAATAGAGAAGTAACCTGAGCTTTAATTTCTGGAGTATATGCTTGGTCGATGTGATCAAAGATTTCTTTTTTGGTTATCAGTTTTTCCTCAGTTACCTTCATGTCTATTTCAAAGGCTTTTTTCAACGCGATTTCCAATGACGAAAAGAATTCAATCTCCTTATTGGAATGTAGTAATTCTCTTAATTGAGTCAAATGTTCATTTAGCACTTCGTCTTTTTTCTTGATTTCTTTTTTGAATTCAAAAGAAGAAGCATTTCGTTCTTTACGCTTAATGAAGAAAATAAACAAGAAGGCGAACAAAAAGGGAGAAGCGACAGCGGTCCAAAACATTCCAGTTCCGAAAAGCGAATTTTGATTATTTACAATAGATGAAGGACGTAAATCACTTAGAATTTCAGTTTCGGCATTCGTTGTATTTGACGGTGTTTTATCGTTATTAACAATGTAGTTTTTATCTTCAATAATACTCAAGGTCGATTCACTTGTTTTAATTGTAGTGTATTTTTCGGTAGTTAAATCGAAGTACGAAATACTTGTCGCAGGGATTTTTGCTTCACCGGCAACATTGGCTTGAATGTTATACTCATAAACCATTTTTCCTTCTGCCCCACGCGAACAATACGAGAAGATTTCATTCACAATAGGATCGCCGTAAATAATAAATCCAGTTGGTAACTTTGGTTTTGGTTCAAGGATATTTTGAATATTTCCCACACCGGAAATTGTGATGATTAACTTAAAAACATCTCCTTGTTTTACATCTTTGGCATCAATTGTTCGTGAAACGCTGAACTCCCCAACGCCTCCAATAAAGTCTTTAGGAGGGTTTGAAGGAAGCGGTAGAATTGTTATTGTTTTATGATTTGACGTGAAATTAAAGGATTTATGTCCTTTGTACAGATTCATCGTGTAAGGAGTAATTTTAATTGTTCCAGTGCCTGTTGGAAAAATTATATTCTTGTCGTATTCGAAAGAATACATTTGTTTGTTTCGATAACGTTCTGGTTCAACAACAATTCTGCTTGGATTACCAACGGCATTTTTATCAACTGCTCCGGTCATTTCATAGGCTCGATAACCGTCCAAATGAGAAGGATTGAAATTGGCATAAACTTTAGCAGAAACTAAGATCGGTTCACCTTCGTAGATTGTAGATTTATTGGTTTGTATTACACCAAAAGCGGGGTCTTTTAGTTGGTCCGCCGTAACGGTTCCAGAACTCATTTGAGTTTTATCCCCAATAGAGATTGTCACTTTGTTTGAGGAATACGATTTATTACCTTTTTTGACAAAAGCTGGACCAATCGTATATTTTCCCGATTTTCCAAAGGCGCCTGTTTGAGCTAAGTAATAGTAAGTAATGATTTCACCTGTATTGTGATCCATTTCTTGTTCCATTCCGTTCATGACGTCATAACCATGGACGAACGAACTGGGTAAATTATCTACTTCAACTTCCCCTTGAACATTCGAGCGAACTGTAATCGTAATTATTTCACCAACATCCGCAGATTTTGGTTCAACACTCAGGTGGACATTCGCTTTTTGTCCCCAGCAAATTACTGAGATCAAGAGAACATATATGGAGATTAGTTGTTTCATTACCAGTCTTTTCCGGATTTAGGGGTTTGATTTTTCCCGTTCGTTCCGTTCATTTTTCTTTTCGTTTCAGCTTCATCTTTCATTAGCTTGTCCAACATTCGATCAACCGTTTTGTTTGGAAGTTGCCCCTTACTATTTTCTTTAGGCTCACCTTCGCCTTCTTTGGGTTTTCCCGATTGGTTCTGATTTTGTTGATTTTGCTGATTTTGTTGCTGTTTCTTCTCTTCGTCTTTTTTATTTTGATCTTGCTTGTTCTGATTTTGTTTGTTCTGGTCTTGATTGTTTTGATCTTGTTTATTCTCTTGCTTTTTCTCTTCGTTTTTCAATTGACGAATCGCTTCAGATAGATTGTAGCGCGTGTTATTGTCGTTTGGATTTAAACGCAACGATTCTTTATATGCATCAATCGCACCTTGGTAATTTTTACTCTTCATTCGTGCATTGCCCAAATTATGAAAATTGTCCGCTTTTTTCAGGTTAGAGCTCTTTGAATTTCCACTTTGCTGATAAATCTTTTCTGCCTTTTCAAATTCACGAGCTTTATATGCGGATTGTGCCATCTCATCCGACAAATCAACATTTTCTGGAGCTTTTTTTTGAGCCGATTCGTAATACTTTAATGCTTTGGAATAATCTGCTTTTTTGTATGCATCACGTGCAACAGTCAACGAGTCTCTCCAATCCTGACCAAAGGCAGAAAAGCACAACAAAACGAATACGATATGTATGAATTTATTCATCTGTTTAAAAGCGTCGTTTAAAGATTCCACGGTAACCATTTGACCATAAAATGAAAGTTATCCAAAAGAATAAAGATAGAAACAATGGAATCTGATAACGTTCTTGTTTAATATCAAACTCTAAAGTATCTATTTTTGTTCGCTTCATTTGGTTAATTTGTGTTAACAATTCAGAAAGATTCGGAAATTCATCTGAACTCATGGAAGATCGGCCATTTCCTTTTTTTGCAATAGAGCTTAAAAACGTTGGGTTTAACTTGCTGACAACGGTTTTTCCAAGCGCATCAGATTTGTAACCCAATTCAGGTCTATTTGGATTTTTTGGAATTAGTCCGCCTTGTGTTGTACCAATTCCAAGAACACTCAATTGTATTTTGTTTTCTTTAATCTTCATTAAAATTTCATTCGGATTTCGCTCGTGATTTTCACCATCCGTAACGAGAATAATTCCTTTTGTTGTAATCTCCTTCGAAAACATATCGGTTGAAACTTCTAGTGCTTCAGCTATATTGGTACCTTGACTGCTGATCATTCCAGATTCAATTTCTTGAATAAACAATTTGGCAGCAGAATAATCCCTTGTCAAAGGTAACTGCACAAATGCGCTATTTGCAAAAAGAGTAACGCCAATTTTTTCTCCGTGTAAATTGTTGACCAATTGAATCAATGCGCGTTTCGCGATATCTAAACGTGATGCTTCAGGACTAATATCACGTGTATTCATCGAATTCGAAATGTCCAAGGCAACAACTAACTCCAAACTTTCACTTGTTCCAGCAACTTTCTTTTTCCCGTAAATTGGTTGAGCTAAAGCGAGTATTAACAGAACAATTGCATTTCGAAATAAAAAGTATTTAATAAAACTATTCGTTGAAGAAGTGGGTTGCAACAAAGATTTAAGTGCGCTGTTACTTGCTTTATTTGAAAAACGATTGTGTTTTATAAGCGAGTAGATATAAATTCCAACTATCGGTATCAGAAAGAAAAGTAATCTCAACGCTTCCGGATGCTTGAACATCAGATGATCTGAATTGTTTCCAGAAAATGAGCTTGTAAACACACGTAAAATCAAATAATAAGCTGCCCAGAAAATTATTTCCAAAAGAATAACGCTGGAGATAATCCACTTTAAACGATATGTGTAATTTGACTTACCCATTTTGTTTGAATAGAATTGATTTGGTTCCCCACGAAAGAATTGCTAAAATAAACGCCCAATTTAAAAATGCCTCTGGATTTGCAGGAGGATTAGATTTAAAGTGCTGGTCTTCCATTTTTCGTTTTTCCAGTTTTTCAATTTCTTGGTAGATGGATTTTAAGCTTTTTTCATCAGTGGCTCGGAAATATTGCCCATTCGTGATCTCAGCAATTTTCATCAACGTAATTTCATCTATTTCAACAGGCATATTTTGATACTGTACACCAAAAGGTGTAATTACAGGCGATGCTGCTTCTCCCGTACTTCCAACACCAATTGTATAAACACGAATGTTTTTTGCCCTTGCCAATTCGGCTGCCATTATTGGACTCAATTCACCGACGTTATTACTTCCGTCTGTTAGGAGAATGATCACTTTTGATGCGATGCTGTCATTTCTCAGACGAGACACTGCGGTTCCTAAGCCTGTTCCAATAGCGGTTCCACCTTCAATTCGATCACCGTTAATAACATCTATTTGTTTTTTGAGGATGGAGTAGTCTAAAGTCGCAGGACACGCTGTATACGCTTCTCCAGCATACACAACTAATCCAATTCTATCACCATGTCTTCCATCAATAAAGTCTTTAGCCACTTTTTTTGAAGCTTCTAGACGATTTGGCGTAAAGTCCATTGCCAACATCGAAAGAGAAACGTCCATTGCTAAAATTATGTCAATTCCGTCTTTGTAATTTTTGTTTGAAGCGTCGTATTGACTCCAATGAAAAGGTTTTGCCAGTGCGAAAATCACCAATGAAAGAATAGCAACGTTTACCAAAATAAACCCTTGGCGCAAAAAGAAAATCCAACGCGAACCAATGTTCATTTGATCTTTAGTTGTACGCGAATATTTCACTTCTCCTTTTCTTGTTTTTTCAAGTAAGTAAGGTAGAATAAAGGCGATAGGCAGTACGCACATCAGCCAAAGCCAATGAGAAGAGAAGAATTCATATTCCCAAAAGCGTATGTTCCAGTTATTCAACATTGTCAAATTCTAATGGGCTAGTTTCGGCTACTATTTGGCGTGCTAAGGTCGATACTCGAAGTATCGCAATAACATCTGGTTCTGACTTCGCAAATTTTACCATGTCAGATTCCGATAAAATACGGGCAATTACTTCTACGGTTTCCTCGTTCAATCCTTTTTGAGTGAGTAGTAATTTTGTTTCGTATGTTGTTTTTTCGAGTAGTGAAATTTCATATCGACTCGTTAAATACATTCTCAAAATCATCGAAAGTTCTACAAAATGTTCTTTCAATTGGTTTTTCTCCCACAGTTTAGCTTTTTCTAATGCGTCGATTGCAAATAATGTCCGTTGACGCAATGAAAGCGGCTTTTCTTCTTCCTCAGGTTGCGGTCTGTTTCTTTTTCGTATGATTATAAAAACTATACTACCTAAAACGATAAGAGTCAACCACCACCAATTGGATTTTAAAAAATCAATTAATGAAAATGGTTTAGGTGGAATATCGGCAAAGTTTTCCTTAATATCATAGATGTCAACTCCATCAATTGGGTCAACGAGCATACAGGCTATGGTCAAGTCTTGAAACTGATAGACTGAATCATTTATAATTATTGTTGGACCAGGTAAAATATACATCCCACTATCCCAAGCAGTGACAACATATTGACCAACCCAATTTTTTCGTTTTCCGTTAATGGCGAATGTGTCGATGAATTCATCTGTAATTTCAAAATCTACACCGTCCGTTGTTAAAGTGCCCGTTTTACTTAATGAACGTGCTTTAATTGTTTCTTTATGTGGAACGAAAATAAGCGAATCGTTTTTCTCTGCTATAACGCTATATGTAAGTGTAATAGGTTGACCAATATACAATACGGATTCAGAAATAGTCGCGTTTAGTTGTTGTCCAAATCCAATAAATGAAAAGAACATACAACAAACGTATATCAGTAGTCTGTTCATCTATTTTGGAAAAGTTTTACAAGTGGTTTAATGAAGTCTTCTTCTGTAGAAATTGTGGCACAATCTATTCCAGACTTTTTAAATTCCTTATTCAATTGCGTTTCAAATTCTTCAAAGTTCTTTTTGTGCAGTTCTTGTGCTTTTTGACTGCTTGAGTTCACCCAAGTTGTTTTTCCTGTTTCAGCGTTAAATAGCTGAATAATTCCCATAGAAGGAAGATTTTTCTCAGCATCATCCACTAAACGCAATGCAACCATGTCGTGTTTTCTGCGCGCTACTTTCATTGCTTCCATGTAATTATTTGAATCCATGAAATCACTCAAAACAAACGCGATACTTCTTTTTTTCTGTGTGTTTCGAAAGAACTTTAGTCCTTCACTTAAATTCGTTCCAGTACTTGTTGGTTTAAATTCGATTAGTTCACGAAGAATAATTAGCGCGTGCTTTTTTCCTTTTCCTGGGGCGATATACTTCTCCATTTTGTCAGAAACGAATATTGCACCTATTTTATCATTGTTGCTGATTGCTGAAAAAGAGATGACAGCAGCCAATTCGAGTGCCAAGTCTTTTTTGGTTTTATCGGTAGTTCCAAAGTTTTCAGAACCAGAAATGTCAATAATAAGCATGACAGTTAACTCACGCTCTTCATCGAAAACTTTTACAAATGGATCATTGAATCGAGCAGTTACATTCCAATCGATTGTTCTTACTTCGTCGCCAAATTGATAATCTCGAACTTCACTAAACGTCATTCCACGGCCCTTAAAAGCAGAGTGATACTCACCAGAAAATATATGTTTGGTGAGACCCTTGGTTTTGATTTCCAAGCGTTGAATTTTTTTTATGAGTTCTTTTGTTTCCATTTAATCCTATGGAACTTCAACTTTATTAATCACTTTCGCGATGATATCAGCTGCCGTCACATTTTCTGCTTCAGCTTCGTACGTCAATCCCATTCTGTGTCGCATTACATCTGGCGCAATAGCTCTAATGTCTTCTGGAATAACAAAAGCTCTACCATTTAAAAAAGCGAATGCTTTCGCGGCTTTTGCAAGGTTGATACTTGCTCTTGGAGAACATCCAACACTAATTAATGGCTCAAGAAATCCTAAACCATAATTCTGTGGCTCACGCGTTGCATAAACGATGTCAACGATGTATTGCTCAATTTTTTCGTCCAAGTAAACTTGTTTTACCAAGTCGCGACATCTTTCAATATCAGCTACTGAAGTCACCTTTTTTGCAACGGGCATACCTTCTTGTCGCACGTTAGCTCTTATAATTTGACGTTCTTCCTCTTTAGAGGGATAACCTAAGAATACTTTCAACATAAAACGATCGACTTGAGCTTCTGGTAAAGGATATGTTCCTTCTTGTTCGATCGGGTTTTGCGTTGCCAAAACTAAAAACGGTTTTGGTAATTCATAAGTTTCGTCACCAATTGTGATCTGACGTTCTTGCATTGCTTCAAGCAAGGCACTTTGCACTTTTGCAGGAGCTCGATTTATCTCATCCGCTAAAACGAAATTAGAGAAAATAGGTCCTTTTTTTACGCTAAAGTTTTCCGTTTTTTGACTGTAAATTAATGTTCCAGTTACATCGGCTGGTAATAAGTCTGGTGTAAATTGAATTCGACTAAATTCAACATCAATTGCGTCCGCTAATGTTTTTATTGCTAATGTTTTTGCCAAACCGGGAACACCTTCTAGTAAAACGTGTCCATCTGCTAGAAGAGCAATTAAAAGTCGATCCATCATATAGGTCTGACCTACAATGACTTTCCCTACTTCTTCACGAAGCATCGAAATGACAATTGATTCTTGTTTAATTTTTTCGCTGACAATTCGTAAAGCTTCAGCCGGATTAATAGGGTTATTTAAATTCTCTGACATAATCATGATAATGTAACATACAAAGTTCTAAAGATAAGTCCTGTTACGCTTGATTTTGCTGTTAATTATTGTTAACATTGGTGTGCTAACTATTGATGTTGAATATGATGAAAACACGGAATTGTCAAGAATGCAATTTGAAGTTATCCGGAAGAAAGGATCAAAAATTTTGTTCGGATTATTGTCGCAATACATTTAACAATCGATTAAACGAGGATGCTACGAATTACGTACGTAGAATCAACAATATCCTTCGAAAAAACAGACGGATTTTGAGTCAATTAAATCCGAAAGGCAAAATTACAGTCGATGGTATCACGCTTGCCGAAGAAGGGTTCAATTTTCATTATTACACAAACATGTATTCAACAAAAACAGGATCAACCTATATTTTTTGTTATGACCAAGGTTATTTGAAATTAGATGATGACCGTTATATGTTGGTGCACAAGCAAGATTATGTAAAGTAATGTACTTAATCTCCTGAATAAACAACCTTATTCTTTTCTGTTTCAGAAAGGTGGATTTCAATTTGAAATTTTGAATCAATTTTTGAACGAAGAATTTTCCAAATAACAATTGCAATGTTTTCTGTAGTTGGAATAATTCCTTCAAATTCTTTGCAATCCAAATTCAAATTTCGATGGTCAAAACGATGAGATATTTCGGACTGGATGATTTCCTTCAATGTTTTTAAATCGATGACGAATCCTGTTTCAGGATTAACTTCTCCGTCCACCCAAACTTCAAGGGCATAATTATGACCATGGTAATTCGGGTAGCTACATTTCCCAAATACTTCTAAGTTTTTTTCATCACTCCACTCTGGTCTAAATAGACGATGTGCGGAATTGAAAGTTTCTCTACGGCAAATCTTCATTGTCGTCAAAGTTAATTATTTCTCGTGAAACCGATAGAATAGTTACGTCATCTGTTTGTTGGTTGTTTCCAATCCAACTGTTAAAATCATTTTCAATGATTCGTCCTTGTTCAGATAACGGTAGGTTGATGTTCATTTCAAACAACTCTAGCAAACGTCTAAATGAGTATTTTTTATCATTTGGACCACCAAATTGATCTTGATATCCATCGGTAAACAAGAATAAGTTGAACTCATTTTTAAATTCCTTGAAATACGTATTGTAACTTACAAATTCAGGTTCACTATCACCTATGTGTTTGTTGTCTCCTTTAAACATGGTGAAAACATTGTTTTCGTACGCTAGAAATCGTGATCCGGCACATGCATAAGACATTTCATTTGTTTTCTTGTTAAATACGCAAATCGTAACTTCCATTCCGTCATTGACACTAGTATCTCCTTCACCTCTTGGTAAATATTCTATTAGTTTTTGATCTAATTCATTCAATATTTTTGAAGGATCTACTGTTCGACCTTCGAGAATAATACTGTTTAAAAGGTTGAATCCGAGTAAAGTCATGAAAGATCCAGGAACACCATGTCCAGTACAATCTGCTAAAACCAAAACTGAATAGTCTTCAATTTGATTCATCCAATAAAAATCACCAGAAACGATATCTTTTGGTCTTGAAAAAATAAAATGCTCTTTGAAAGTGTTTTCAAATAAGTTTATTGGCGGCAATAGATTGTACTGGATTCTACGCGCATAATTGATACTGGATGTTATTGAGTCTCGTTGTTCACGAATTATTTCTTGTTGCGCTCGAATATTGGTAATATCTCTAGCTAAGGCAATGAATCCAATTACTTGTCGTCTTGTACCAACTGAAAAAATTGTTGTAAGAGATTGGCCTATCCATACGATTTCACCGTTTTTCTTTAGAATTGGCAATTCTTTATAGGATGAATGCCGCTGGCTTTCAAGATGTTCTCGGTAATAGTGTTTAACTTCCTCTCTATATTCTTCTTGAACAATGGAGATTGAATTTTGGCCCATTAATTCACTTTTAGTATAGCCGAGCTTTAAAAAACTAACATTGTTTATAAACACGTAATTGCCATAAGCATCGCATCTATAAATAAAATCTTCTGCACTTTCTACAAGTAATTCATAGGTGTTTTCTAATTCTATTTTTTCGGAGACATCTTGGCCAAGTATCACTTTAATATCCTTTGTGAAATCTTTATATGCCCATTCAACCCATTTGGTTTCTCCCGTGTATTTTTCCATTGGAACCAAGTACTTTTCACCATCTTTAAATTCTTTTGTGATGTCTTTGTGCTTTTCTTCTGCTCCTTGTGGCACGAATTGATTTAAAATTGAAATGTTTTTATTGATCAATTCATTGTATGAAAGAGAAACAAATTGATTTATGTTTTCACTCACATAAGTAATAGTGCCAAATTTGTTAAATGCAATGGCTGGTACATTTCCTTTGTTTATGATACCTGAAATAAAAATCAATTTTTCAAGTGAATCGAAACGCAAATAACTTGAAAAGATAATCAAGCACGACATGAAGAAAATTGTAATTAAAAAGTGCATTTTGGGATATACTGTACTATCCAACATGAAAGTAATACTAAGAGCTAAAATAAAAACAGCAATAGCCAAAGCAACCGTTAGTATGATTCGATTAAAAATATACGGAGCCATTGTTGAAGTCAAAAGTATTCCGAAAATAAAATATGGATTCAAAGAAGAATAATATGTCTCCCAAAAGAAAACGAACAACACTACGATCAACCCAATTTTCAGGTAAACGCTGAACAAGTGTTCTTTCATCGTTGTGCGGGCTACAAGGGATAAGAAATAGAGCGCTAACAGTGCAAAACCTAATGAAAATGCAACACCAAAATGATAGTCCAAGCTGCTGTCCGCAATCGGGGCAAACAATATGGCTAAAGGAGTTGTAATTGCTGAAAAAAGAATTATCGTCGGTGCAATTTGCAGGTGAACATCCATGTCTTTGGTGTTGACCAGCGCCGAGCTCTCATGTGACTTATAATAAAGAATAACTAAGACATTTAGTAGAATGATTGTAATAATTAACGCAATTAAAAACCAACTGGATTGCCAGAACGGCGATTTTATTTCAAATTGAAAAGTGCTCGAGTCACTGAATGTAAAGCCGTCAAAAGTGGAGCGCACTTCGAAGGTGTAAATTCCATTTTCAAGATTGTTAAGAATTACATTGGCATCAGAAGTTTTCGTCCATTCTTCGGTTTCTTCAATTAAACGGTATTCATACGTAATGTTTTTTGATTTCGCGTTATTCGTTTTTAAAATGAAGCTAATTGAATTGTCTCCAAGAGCCTTGGTCAAATTTTCTTTATTTGATCTTAAAATGAATGGAGGAGTAGGGATTGATTTTGCAATTATTTTATCTGTATTAATTTGGAAAAGTCCTTCTACAGTCCCTACAAAAATTAAATTTCCTTTCTGAAATTGAGAACGCATATTGGTTTCATAACCTAAAAAACCATCAGCCCCTCCGTAAAAGTCAGTTTTTATTACAGTGCCTTTGCTGTTCACTTTTAATATAATTATCCCTTTATTCGTTCCAATTACTAGGTTTCCTTTTTGGTCCGAATTAAGCGTGTAAAATAGGTTGGAATTTAAATATTCCTTTCTTGTTATTTCAACAATATTTTTGGATCTAGTAATACCAATAATTCCCTTTTCAAGTGTAAACCAGCATGTTCCATGAATGTCCTTTGTAGATACACCTGAATAACCACCCAATCGTTTTTTATCAATTTGAATTGGGAGTACTTCAGTCGAATTTAAAGAAAGTCTAACAATCCCAGAGTTCGTTCCAAAAATGATTTCATCTTCAGTGCTTAATTGTGCCGTGTAAAAATGGTCGTAGCCAAGAGGAGATTTTATTTGGTCAATTTTATTCGTTGCTGAATTAATGCGATATAATCCTTCGCCGGTCACTCCAACATGAATATTTTTACCGTGAACAAAAACAAGGTTTATTTCTTTATCAATAAAGTATTTTGGTGAATAAATTCCAGTTTTGGAATCAAAAAGATAGACTCCTTTATTTGTTGCTAGCAAATACTTACTACCATATTTGGCAACGCTATTTAGTGAAAACGGAAATTCACGAAATGCATAATTATTTTTTAGTTCTCCGAAATACGTTACGTTTTTTTCTTTGCTTAATAGAAATTTCTTGTCAGTCGTTTCGAAGATTGAATAGATAGAAGACGATTGTAGAATTTGATTGAACTGAATCTTAGTAAACAATTCACTCGATACTTTATACAGTCCTTTTGTTCGAGAGTTCACCCAATAATCTCCGTTAAAATCGATAATAATTCCTTGAACTGATTGTAATGGCGTGTCGTAATTGTGTTCGATTTGTTTTATTTTCAAAAGGTTAACTGTGAAAATTTTTCCGGCATTATCAATAGCTACTGCAGTTTTTAATTTCGGATTGTAGGAGAGAGAAAGGATTGGTTCGCTTACTAAAATTGAAGTTGATTTGACGAGTGAATTGGAAATATTGTCTCTATCGTCAATTTCTGAAACGACAACGCGATTTAAAGCGGCGTTATACAAGTACAACTTGTTTTTTTCAATATATCCATGATTGAATGTAGAAAGTACTTCAGGTTTTATATCGATAAGTGCTGTTAAAGGCGTCAATTTACCTTCACTTAATTTAAAACTACCATTATTGGTGAATAAAAAGATAGAATGTTCGGTTTCAATCGAATGAATTATTTTAATGTTGGGTTGTTTATCTAATTTGGTTAAAAGACTTCCGTAAACCTTTCTGTTTCGGAAAACAATTCCGTGACTTCCAACAAAGTAATAGGTAGAATCTTTTCTAAAAATTCCTATAGATTCTCCAATATGATTTTTCTCTTCATTTAATTTAACGATCGAATTAGACTTTCTCGAAAATGAATAAAAACCTTTGTATAGAGAGGAAAATAGAAGATTATCACCGTCTATCGAGAAATGACTAAAATGATGGTTGTTGTCACCATTTTTAAAATGAATTTCATGGAAGGTAGTTCCATCGAAACGCACCAACTCACCGCCGTCTGTACCCAGCCAAATGTAACCATCATTGGTCTGGGTTATACAATTAATTGATGCGCTATTTAGGCCTTCTTTATGGTTGAAATTTTGGTATGACAAAAACTGCCCATTAACTTGTGAAGAAGCAGTGAACGCAAGAAAAAACAATGTAATTAGGAACTTCAAAGTAGCGCGTTTTTCAATGAACTAAGTTAAGGAAAACATTTGATAGTTACCTGTTACCCTTTAACTTCAATTAAATCTTTTATAGATTTTGTTTTAATTATCGCTTCTTCAATTGTTTTCCCCGTAATTGTTACGTGTCCCATTTTTCTGTTTTTCTTGGAGAATTCTTTACCATACAAATGAATATGAACTCCTGGAAATTGCATTGCTTCGGTGATACCTTTGTACCGTGCTTTGCCACTATCAACACCAATTAAATTAATCATTGTTCCGAAACGAACTATTTCGGTGGATCCTAAAGGCAGATTTAAAATAGACCGTAAATGCTGTTCAAATTGGGATGTTTCATTGCATTCTATAGTGTGGTGTCCACTGTTGTGAGGACGAGGCGCAACTTCATTCACCAATAAATCACCATTTTCCAAAAGAAACAATTCAACTGCAAGTAAACCAACCATTTCTAATTTGGAAACGACGTCAATTGCAAGATTTTTAGCTTTTTCTTCAATTTCAGAGTTGATATCTGCAGGGGAGAACAAAAATTCTACAAGATTTGCATCATTAAATTCACATTCAACAGTAGGATATACAGCTGTTTCACCCTTTTCATTTCTGGCAACAATAACAGAAAGCTCTTTAACGAATGGCACTAGGTCTTCAGCAATTGAAGGCGCATTAAATGAATTAATTAAATCGTTTTCTGTTTTTAATACTTGAACACCTTTACCGTCGTAGCCTCCTGTGCGAAGCTTTTGAACAAAGGGGAGTAGATTGTTTAAAGTAGATTTATCAGGATTTTCATCTAGAAATCTAAAATTTGAGGTCGGAATACCATTTTGAAGGTAGAACTCTTTTTGCAAGCCTTTGTCCTTGATAATTTTTAATACGCGTGGTTGAGGAAAAACCTTAACACCCATTCGTTCAAGTTCGAAAAGTGCATCGACATTTACATTTTCAATTTCAACTGTTAATACTTCGAGTGTTTTACCAAATGCAAGAACATCATTATAATTGGTAATATCTCCTTTTGTAAAACTTGTGCAAATCGAAAAACTTGGAGCATTTTCATTGTCATCCATGATGTGTACATGAATATCATAGTTGATGGCTTCTTGGATAAACATTCGGCCCAATTGCCCTCCACCAAGTATTCCTAGACGGTGAGAATTACCAATGATACTTTTTTCCATGCCTACAAAGATAATGTCAATTTACTTTATACAAGCGATTGATGGAAAATAGTTAATGTTTCACAGAAAAAACGTACTTTTGCCCTTTCAAAATAGATAATCTGTGATTCAAGTATTAGACAAGTCTTTTGAGATTTTTATTACAAGTGAAGAAATTCAACGAGAAGTGCGTTCGCTTGCAAATCAAATCAATGAAGATTTTAAAAATGAAGAAGTTGTATTTATAGCAGTACTAAATCTGTCTCTTATACACATCTCCGAGCCCACGAGACAGGCAGAAATCTC
>CAJXRM010000075.1 GCA_913059205.1 uncultured Flavobacteriales bacterium | reverse complement strand
TCGTGGGCTCGGAGATGTGTATAAGAGACAGGGGTATATACTTGCCTACATTTTACAACAAAATGAATATCAACTTTGGATGTTTACGATTTCAATATTGTTTTCTGGATTGGTCATGTCTGCACGATTATATTTACAAAAGCACACATTCTTAGAAGTTATAATTGGCTGGTGCATTGGAAGTTTTATTACTTTTGCAATCAACTTTTTGTATTAAAGGAGCTTACATTTTAAACACAATTAAGGAATGAAATTTTACGGATTAGTAATTATTGGAATATCAGGCTTGTTTTTGTCTGCCTGTGGAATGATTAATGAGAAGAATAAAGGAAAAGGAATCAACCTTTTTACAGTGAGCCAGGATAAAGAATTAGGAGCTCAAGTTGCTGCTGAAATAGATGGAAATCCAACAGAGTACCCTTTATTAGATCCAATAAAATATAAAGAGATTTATGACTACTTGAATAAGGTACGAGATAAAATTTTAAATGCCGGAGGTGTTGATTATAAAGATGAATTTGAATGGAGGTTACGTGTTATACATGACGATAATACATTAAATGCGTTTTGCACACCAGGAGGGTACATTTATATTTACACTGGTATTTTGAAGTACTTGGATTCAGAAGATGAGTTTGCAGGAGTTTTGGGGCACGAAATCGCGCACGCCGATATGCGCCATTCCACTAGACAAATGACAACGATGAATGGAATAGATTTCATGTTACAGGTATTGGCTGGTGACCAAGTTGCCTTGACAAGTATTACCAGTCAATTGGTTGGATTGAAATTTTCAAGAAATCATGAAACGGAAGCTGATCAGAAATCAGTTGAATATTTATGTGGAACAGACTACAATGCTGATGGTGGAGCTGGTTTTTTTGAGAAAATTCAAGCAGAAGGTGGATCAAGCGTTCCACAGTTTTTAAGTACACATCCTGACCCAGGCAATCGCATTGAACATTTCCATACCGCAGCTGTTGGATTGGGATGTTCAGGAAGAAACGATTATGCGACAGAATACAAGCAAATGGTTTCTAAACTTCCAAAATAATTGAGAAGGTTTCGTTTCTGCAGTCAAGATATAATTAGTATATTTAGAGGTAATCAATCTAATATAATCTCCAGATGAAAGAAAAAAGAACATCTTTAAGCGATATAGCAAAAGCGTTAAACGTTTCTAAAGCCACCGTTTCTTTTGTACTTAACGATAAAGGTGATCAATTTAACATCAGTAAGGAGAAACAACGACTAATTAGGGAAAAAGCAAAGGAGCTTTTGTACGTTCCTAACTTTTTTGCAAAAAGTTTACGTCACGGAGAAACCAAAACTATAGGTTTAGTTTTGCCGGATATTTCAAACCCATTTTATGCCGAATTGTGTAAGACTATTCAGGAGAAATTGTACAATTCAGGATACAATACCTTCATCGTAAACACAAATGACGACAAGGAACTGGAAAAGGTATTGATGACTGAATTAATTCAACGTAGTATTGATGGGATGATTATAGCACCGAGTAATCACATTGATGATTTGGTTCCAATTTTAATTGCTACGCACATACCAGTTGTTTTTGCGGATAGGCCAGGTGATGAGAATGCTGATTTTGTTGGCATCGATAATAAAAAAGAGTCGGAGAATATAATATCATTATTTTCGATAAAACCGAAAAAAGTAGTGTCCTTGGTACCAATTCCTTCAAATGTTTCAACAATTCGAGCTCGTGTGAATGGAATTCAAGCCTCATGTAAGAAATCAAAAGTTGATTTTAGTTCAGTTGAACTTCCATTCGAACAAGAAAAGATTGATAAGTTAATTAAGCTAGAAATTGAAAATGGTGGTGACTCCTTTATCACCTTGAATAATAAATGTACCCTTCCCGTTTTATCTGCACTAAAGAAATTGAACATTGAGGTACCAAAAGATGTTCGTTTAATTTCTTTCGATGACAATGATTCATTCGATTACATGAATCCACCAATTAGCGCTTTAAAATTGCCTATAAATGAAATAGGGCTAAAATCTGTTGAGAGACTTTATGAACGTCTAAAAGAATCAAAAGCTCCTGGAGAGCATTTCTTTTTGGGCTGTGACTTCCAAGCGAGAGGATCACATTAAAATAAATCAATTCGCTTCATTAACGATTTTCCAAGTCGCGTAAATGCGTATTGAATAGTTTTCTTAATTTTCATTTATTACATATCTTTAAGGTTTTTGAATTGATGAAATTCGAATAAATAAAGCAACTGTTTTAATATTCTTTCGTTAGAAAATAAACCAGACTTATATAATTGACTTAATTAAACTGCTATTCTTTATGAAAATCACTTTCATTTTAATTTTCGCTTTTGTTGCACATTACACCTTTTGCCAACAAGAAGTAACAGATACTCCAACTGATTCCACATCGAATACTATTTCTACCAATGATTGGCACTCTGAGAACGCAATCAATGGCACAGTTACAATTACTAAAAAGCTCAATGAGCCTCAAATTATTCATAATAGGGCAGAGCTAGAAAATGAAATGTTACGAATTGATGCACATATTGAAAATATCAATTCAAAAATTGCAATGGTAAATTCTAATCCAACGGAACAAGCTGCAGCTAATGAATCAGGATGGTTTGAAGATATGGAAGGAATTAAAGTTGGTTTAAACAATCGAAAACTAGAAATCGAAAACATTCTAATTAACAACTAAGCTTGATGAAACTACTAACTACTATAAAAAGAATCATACTATTTCTAAGTATTATTTTCACGAATTATTTTGTCTACTCTCAAGGTTCAACATGCGCAAATATGCAACCAATTTGTACACAAGTTGGAGCAAATTTCCCTGCGAGTACAAACACAACATCAGAGGCAGGTAATAATTACGGCTGTCTAGGAACTCAACCAAATCCCGCATGGTATTATTTTGAAATAGCAACCAATGGAAATATTGATATGAGTTTGACAGCTGGTTCTGATATTGATTTTATTATTTGGGGACCGTTTGCAAATTTGGCTGCAGCACAAGGAAATTGCGGGTCACTTGGAGCCAATGTAGATTGTAGTTATAGCTCGACGAATATGGAAACACCATCTATACCAGGAGCTGTTGCAGGTCAAGTCTATATTATGTTAATTACAAACTTTGCGAATGTTAATCAGAATATTAGTTTAACACAAACTGGAGGAACAGGGTCCACGAATTGTAACATTGTTTATCCATGTGCGATAAGTAATTTTACTGCTAATATTGGACCATGTATTTCACCAGGAAATACGTACAATGTAACCGGGCAAATTACATATGCTTATCCTCCTTCCTCTGGCAATTTAATTGTACAGGATTGTGATGGAAATCAAACGGTTGTCGCAAGTGCTCCTTTTCCTTCATCTGCAGTTTTAAACTATACAGTGAATGGGATGACGGCTGATGGCGCACCGTGTAGTCTAACTACTTTTTTCTCAGCGGACACACCTTGTGCCAATGGTCCAATTAATTATACTGCGCCGAATCCCTGTAATCCATGTTCAATTAATAGTATAACTCGAAATCCTAGTAACTGTTTGGCGGGAAACACTTACAATGTAACTGGACAAGTATCATATACTAATGCCCCAACTAGTGGAACATTGACCGTTTCAAATTCATGCGGAGGCTCTCAAGTATTTAATTATCCATTTCCAGCTTCTCCAGTATCGTATTCAATTAACGGACTCGCCGCCAATGGTGCAGCCTGCACCGTCACGGCCTCTTTTTCGGCCACCCCCTGTACTCTATCTGGAGGTTACACGGCTCCTGCACTTCCGAACGCGAATGCAGGAACTCCACAGGCCTTGAATTGCTCTGTGACTTCAGTCGCTTTGAATGGATCCTCTTCAACAGGTGGAGCGACATTTAATTGGGCAGGACCCGGAATTGTATCTGGTGGAGGATCGGCAACACCAACTGTAAATGCAAGTGGAACGTACACGGTTACCGTTACAAACCCAGCAAATAGTTGTACAAATACGGCGAATGTGAATGTTACTCAAAACATAACTCCTCCGAATGCGAATGCAGGTCCAGCACAAGTATTAACATGTACGAATACAACTCGTACCTTAACTGGTTCTTCTTCAACTGGAGGCGTAACATTTTCATGGGCAGGACCAGGAATCGTTTCTGGTGGCGCAACGGCAACACCAACTGTTAATCAACCAGGTACATACACTTTAACAGTGACTAACCCAGCAAATGGCTGCACTGCTACTTCAACGGTTAACGTTACTCAAAATATAACAGCACCAAACGCGAACGCGGGAACACCTCAAGTACTAACTTGTACAACGACGAGTGTGAACTTAAATGGATCATCGTCTACGGGTGGAGCTACATTTTCTTGGGCTGGACCTGGAATAGTTTCAGGTGGGACCACGGCGACACCTACGGTTAATGCGCCAGGAACGTATACCTTGACAGTGACCAATCCAACCAATGGATGTACTGCAACTTCAACAGTAAATGTTACTCAAACAGTCGTTCCTCCAAATGCAAATGCTGGAACACCTCAAAATTTAACATGTGCTACCACTAGCGTTGTATTAAATGGGTCTTCTTCAACTGCTGGAGCGACATTTTCTTGGGCAGGGCCTGGAATAGTTTCAGGTGGGACCACGGCTACACCTACGGTTAATGCACCAGGAACATATACATTAACTGTTACCAACCCGGCGAATGGGTGTACCGCAACTTCAACGGTTAATGTTACTCAAAATATAACTCCTCCTAACGCAAATGCAGGAACCCCACAGGTATTGACTTGTACTACAACGAGCGTTGTCCTAAATGGCTCATCATCTACTGGTGGTGCTACTTTTTCATGGGCAGGACCTGGAATTGTTTCTGGTGGAACCACGGCAACACCAACTGTTAACGCACCAGGTACTTATACATTAACTGTGACAAACCCTTCAAACGGATGTACCGCAACTTCAACTGTAAATGTTACTCAGAATGTTACTCCTCCTAACGCAAATGCGGGGGCGCCGCAAGTTCTTTCTTGTGCGGTAACTTCAATTAATTTAAATGGTTCTTCTTCAACTGGAGGTGTAACATTTTCTTGGGCAGGACCTGGAATTGTTTCTGGTGGAGGAACAGCAACCCCTTCTGTTAATCAAGCGGGAACGTATACTTTGACAGTAACAAACCCAGCAAATGGATGTACTGCATCCGCGAATACAACTGTTACGAATGATGTAGGAATTCCGGACGCAAATGCTGGAACGACACAAGAATTAAATTGTACAAACACTACAAGGGTTTTAAATGGATCATCGTCTACGGGTGGTGTTACCTTTTCATGGACGGGTCCTGGAATCGTTTCAGGTGGAGCAACGGCAACACCTACGGTTAACGCACCAGGAACATATACTTTAACTGTTACAAATCCATCAAATGGATGTACGGCTACTTCAACGGTTAATATTACTCAAAATGTGACCCCGCCAAATGCGAATGCGGGAGCGGCACAAGTATTAAATTGTTCTGTTACGAGCGTCGTTCTGAATGGATCATCATCTACGGGTGGAGCTACATTTTCTTGGGCTGGACCTGGAATAGTTTCAGGCGGAACAACAGCCACTCCAACGGTGAATCAACCTGGAACGTATACGCTTACGGTTACGGACCCTGCGAACGGTTGTACTTCAACAGCGAATGTTAATGTTACACAGAATATTACCCCACCTAACGCAAATGCAGGAACACCTCAATTGTTAACCTGCGCAACAACAAGTGTAGTTTTAAATGGATCATCTTCTACAGGCGGAGCTACTTTTTCTTGGGCGGGTCCTGGAATTGTTTCAGGAGGAACAACGGTCACTCCAACGGTGAATCAACCTGGAACGTATACGCTTACGGTTACGGATCCTGCGAACGGCTGTACTTCAACTTCAACGGTTAACGTAACTCAAAACATCACTCCTCCAAATGCAAATGCAGGAGCACCACAAGTTCTTTCTTGTTCAGTGACCTCAATTAATTTGAATGGTTCTTCATCAACTGGTGGGGCTACTTTTTCATGGGCAGGTCCAGGAATAGTTTCTGGAGGAACAACGGCCACACCAACAGTTAATCAAGCAGGAACATATATTTTAACAGTAACAGATCCTGCGAATGGATGCACCGCAACTTCGAATACGACAGTTACAAATGACATTGGAATACCCGATGCAAATGCGGGAGCAGCTCAAATTCTAAATTGTAGTGTTACAAGCGTAGTATTGAATGGTTCATCTTCTACAGGTGGGGCTACTTTTTCATGGGCGGGTCCAGGAATTGTTTCTGGTGGGACTTCGGCCACACCAACAGTTAATCAACCAGGTTCATATACAATTACTGTAACTGATCCATCGAATGGTTGTACGAACACGTCAAATGTGAACGTGTCGCAGAACATCACTCCTCCTAATGCTAATGCAGGCGCATCTCAAACTCTTACTTGTACAACAACAAGTGTAGTATTGAATGGTTCTTCAGCAACAGGCGGAGCTACCTTTTCATGGGCAGGTCCAGGAATAGTTTCAGGAGGAGCAACAGCCACACCAACTGTTAATCAACCAGGAACATATACTTTAACTGTTACTGACCCTGCCAATGGGTGCACTGCAACGGCGAATGTGAATATTACACAGAACATTGTAGCACCAAATGCCAATGCAGGATCAACTCAAGTTTTAAACTGTACTACAACGAGTGTAGTATTGAATGGTTCATCTTCAACAGCGGGAGCTGCGTTTTCATGGGCAGGTCCAGGAATAGTTTCGGGTGGAACAACGGCGACACCAACAGTTAATCAGCCTGGAACGTATACTCAAACCGTTACAGATCCAGTAAATGGTTGTACATCAACATCAACAGTGAATATCACGCAAAATATCACTCCGCCAAATGCAAATGCTGGTCCATCTCAAGTGTTAACGTGCTCGGTTACGTCTACAAACTTAAATGGTTCTTCACTTACAGGAGGCGCTACATTTAGTTGGACTGGTCCTGGAATTGTGTCAGGAGGGTCTACGGCTACTCCAACTGTGAATCAAGCAGGTACGTACGTTTTAACAGTTACGGATCCAGCGAATGGATGTACTTCAACTTCTAATACAACTGTTACCAACGATGTTGGAGTTCCTAATTCCAACGCTGGTCCGACAAGTATTTTAAATTGTAGTGTAACAAGCTATGTGTTAAATGGTTCATCTTCGACTGCAGGTGTTACATTTTCATGGTCAGGACCAGGAATTGTTTCTGGTGGAAATACAGCGACTCCTACGATTGATCAACCAGGAAATTATATATTAACAGTGACTGACCCGTCAAATGGTTGTTCTAGCACTTCAAGCGTCGCAATTACACAAGATATTGCTATACCTGATGCAAATGCTGGATTAACGCAAGAGTTGAACTGTGTCTCAACAAGTTTAACGCTTAACGGATCAAGTTCAACCGCAGGCGTGAATTATGCTTGGTCAGGACCAGGAATCGTTTCTGGTGGATCATCGGCAACACCAACTGTTAATCAACCTGGAAATTATACATTAACCGTAACTAACCCAGTTAATGGTTGTTCAAATACCGCAATGGTGAACATTACCCAGGACATTAATGTGCCTTTAAATAGTTTTGTCGCTGATTCGGTTTACGGTTGCGGATCTGTTCCTGTTAATTTTCAGGAAACAAACGGACAAATTGGGATGAATTATAATTGGAACTTTGGAAATGGAAATTCTTCATCAGCCGGAAGCTCGGTTTCGCAATTTTATGATCAAGTTGGTTGTTATGACGTCTCGTTGACTGTTACTGATCCAAATAATGGCTGTGTGAATACGGTTATGTATCCTTCTCTTATTTGTGTCATTGCAGAACCAAATGCAGTATTCTCTACTTACCCGACTGAATTGGAGTCGTATGATGGATTTCTAACTACCACAAACAGTTCTACAAATTCTACTGAATATCAATGGAACTTTGGTGATGGAACCCCAATAAGTAATTCTTTTGAGCCGACTCATAGTTACAGTGACAATGTTGGTAACTATACGGTTCAATTAATAGCATCTAATCAAGGTTTGTGTTTTGATACAGCTTACATTCAAATTGAAGTTATTGAAAGCTTAATAATGTACGTTCCAAACGCCTTTACTCCAGATGGTGATAATTACAACGAGCTGTTCAAACCAGTTTTTTATAGTGGATTTGACCCATATGACTTTACGTTATTGATTTTCAACAGATGGGGAGAAATAGTTTGGGAGTCTCACAACTATGATGTTGGATGGAATGGAACATACAATGGAAGTACTGTTCCGGATGGAGTTTACACTTGGAAAATAGAGGTTAAAACGAAACGAACAGATGAACGTAAATCATACGTTGGTCATGTAAGCATTATAAGGTAAAATCAAATCGGTATCATTATTAAAATGATACCGATTTTTGTTAATTAAGAGTGTTTTAATCAGCTACAATAATTTTCTTGATTTCTATTTGACCATCATCAGTTGATGCATGGATATAATAGATACCAGAAGCGATTACTTGTGTATCGAGCTTGAATTGATTATTTGAATGGGAGCTTTGGAAAATAATTTTTCCAATTTGATTTACAATTGTTAAATTGATTTTTTCGACGCAATTAATTTCTAAATTATGTTCTGATTGTTTAATTTTTGAAATTAAGCTTTCACTTCCACAAGAAACACCAGATATTAAATCCGTATATTTTAGATCGCCATTTTCATCTACAATTTTCAATCTGTAGTAACGCTGTTTATCATCGTAATTTGTAATAGTTAAGGAGTAATCAACTGGTTCGGTTGAGTTTCCTATTGCTTGTTCTACTCCTGCGGAGTAAAATATTAGACCATCATACGTATATTCCAATTGGAAAAATTCTACCCTGCTTTCAGAACTTGTCGTCCAATTAAATACTTCATTATCATTTTCACAATGAGATGAAAAAGAAGCTAATTCGGTAGGCAAAATGATAACTGTACTTGGGCAAAAATATTGTTGATTATTCAAACCTCCTGTAGCTGAAGTCGCACCCCAATACAACATGTTTTGACCGCCGAATACGGTGTTTACAAAATCACCATTACAACTAAGTCTGAGAGAACCGTTAAAGTAAACCTGAAGTTGTTGTGTAGCGGCATTCCATGCTATTTCAACTTCATAAACGCCCCCGTCATCAATATTTCCACCTCCTGCTTTTGCGCAAACTGGTCCACAATAGGGAGTTCCAGAATTTAAATTCCCGTCAATTTCAACAGCAATGTGATCACATGACATATCATAAACATGAGCAGGATTATCATTGTCATACGTGTCAAATTCGATTGATAATGCATTTGGAATACCTCCCGCTCCTAGCTGACCGCCATTTTGCCCACAAGCAGTTGAACTACTCGGTTGAAAAGTAAATGTATTTCCGTCTGCGCCGTTTATATTGTTGCCAAAATAGTAATCTAGAGAGAGAGAAAAGTTAGAGTTAAAATCGATTTGTGAACCGCTCCAAGCACAACCCGTTTGGTTGTTTATTTCATCGGTTAATTGAATACAGTCTTCACCAGCGACATTTATATATTGAGCAGATCCATTTAGGGTAAAGCAATCTTCATCCACAACCGTAACAGATTCGATTGATGAGGTTCCACAAATTGTATATTGAACAAAATATGTTGTGCCTGCCGAACCGTTAGAAACAGTTCCAGTGGTGGTGTTTATTTGGGCTCCATCACCTGGTGCTGGATTAAAAGCGAATGTTCCTCCGGGAGTACCAGAAACAGTTGCGATTCCACCTCCACAACTTACGCTCATTGAAAAAGCAGCGCTAACTGCACCTCCAGAAACTACATTGTAGGCCATTGTTCCATTGTAAAATTGACCTTGACCACAACCAGAATCTGTAATTAATATTCGTATTGTGCCGGTAAAAGTTGCAGTCCAATTCAAAGTAGAGCAACCACCAACATAACCCGAAAATGCATATTGTATGGTACCAGTATTGTTTAAAATACTTATTTCTGGCCATAAACCGGCAACAGAACCTCCGTTTGCGCAGAAGTCAAAATTATATTGATTTCCACAAACAACATTCATTGAGTAATAATAACCATCCATTGTTGCTACTGTTTGATAAGCTGCATTTGGTGTAAGTGCTCCCTGATTATTTGCACCTCCTGTGCAAGAAATTCCAAACTGGTGAACGAGCAATAAAGTGAGTGTAAAAAATAACCGCATTGTTTTTTGTTTTTTGAAAGTGGTCTACTTAATTAGCTCGGCAAACTTACAACCTAAATCGGTTTAGTAAAAGTAGAACAAAACAAAATACTGGTTAAATTGGAATGGTAATTTAGAAGTATGGCAATGCAAAAAGGTTTACTAAACCGGTTTAGTAAATTTTACTGTTGAATTGCTAAGGGTGATGAAAAATTTAAATAATTTCTATAATCAATTGAGTGTTGGTTTTTTGAACTTTAGCGATGCCGTGTTTTGTCAATCCTTTAATTGAAATATCCCACTGCTTATTGCTTAAACCTGCCTTCTCTTTTAAGTTATTTAAATCCATTGATTGTTCTTTCGCAAGAATATCAAAAACCAACTTTTCATTTTCCGTTAATTCTGGTCCTCTTTGTTCATTGAATTTCTCTGGTCTCATTTGTGGAAAGAAAAGTACTTCTTGAATAGCAGGATTATTGGTTAAAAACATAATCAATCGGTCCATCCCAATTCCTAATCCAGAAGTTGGGGGCATTCCATATTCCAATGAACGCAAGAAATCTTGATCGATTAGACCATTTGCTTCGTCGTCTCCTTTTTCAGCTAAACGAACTTGTTCTTCAAAACGCTCACGCTGATCAATTGGGTCGTTCAATTCAGAATACGCATTTGCTATTTCTTTACCGCAAACCATTAATTCAAAGCGCTCAGTTAATTCGGGATCTTCTCTGTGTGATTTACACAATGGCGACATCTCCTTTGGGTAATCGGTAATGAAAGTTGGTTGTATGTAATTTCCTTCGCATTTTTCTCCAAAAATTTCATCGATTAATTTTCCTTTACCCATCGTATCGTCTACGTCGATGCCCATTCCTTTTGCAGCAGCACGCAACTCATCCTCCGATTTTCCTTTGATATCAAATCCTGTAAACTCAATGATAGAATCACGCATTGTGATTCGTTTGTATGGTGCTTTAAAACTGATTTTATGTTCACCAAATGTACAATCTGCAGTTCCATTTACTTCTTTTGCGCAATGCTCTAACAATTGCTCAGTGAAATCCATCATCCAGTTGTAATCTTTGTACGAAACATAGATTTCCATTGCAGTGAATTCGGGGTTGTGCGTTCTATCCATCCCTTCATTTCTGAAGTTTTTTGAAAACTCATATACTCCGTCAAAACCACCAACAATTAATCGTTTTAAATACAATTCATTGGCGATACGCATGTACAATGGAATATCTAAGGCATTGTGATGCGTCATAAACGGACGCGCCGCTGCTCCACCAGCAATTGCTTGCAAAATCGGTGTTTCAACTTCCATGTATCCAGCGTCATTAAAGAAGTTACGCATAGCGCTAAACAACTTCGTACGCTTCATGAAAATCTCTTTCACTTGTGGATTTACCACCAAATCAGCATACCGTTGTCTGTAACGCATTTCAGGATCAGTAAACGCATCGTGTACTTTTCCTTCGGCATCTGTTTTCGGAAGAGGCAATGGCTTTAAAGACTTACTCAATAGCGTAAGCTCGGATACTTTGATAGACGTTTCTCCAACTTGTGTTTTGAAAACAGTTCCCTTTATTCCTAAAAAATCACCTAAATCAATTAGCTTTTTGAAAACTGTATTGTAATTCGTTTTGTCTTCTCCTGGACATATTTCATCACGGTTCACGTAAACTTGAATTCGTCCTTTTGAATCTTGAATTTCGGCAAATGAAGCTTTTCCCATATCTCGTTGAGACATAATTCTTCCTGCGATGCAAACTTCTTTTCCTTCTTGGAAATCCTGTTTTATTTCAATTGAATAATCGGTTACAGGATATAATGCTGCTGGATAAGGATTTATCCCTAAATCACGCAGTCTGGTCAACTTTTCTCTTCGTTGAATCTCTTGGTCGGAAAGTTCGATGCTCATTTGTAAAATTTTAAGGATGCAAAGATAGTCATTATAATTACGAATTATCAATTAGAATTTATGAATTACAATTCCTGAAGACGCAATTTGTTATTCGTTATTCGTAATTTTGGAAAATGGATTTCAGTACGGTAAAAGCATTGCATATAATTTTCGTCGTGAGTTGGTTTGCGGGCTTGTTTTACATTGTTCGCTTATTCATTTATCATACGGAAGCACAACAAAAAGGAGATCCGGATCGTTCAATTCTGTCGGAGCAATACAAATTAATGGAGGGAAAACTGTGGTGGATCATCACTACTCCAGCCATGATTTTAACGGTCATTTTTGGCACTTGGATGATTGTTTTAATTCCTTCTTATCTTCATGCCCCTTGGATGCATGTAAAATTGACATTTGTTCTAATGCTGCTGGTTTATCACTTTGTTTGCCAAAAAATACTATTCGACTTAAAGAAAGATAAATTTCTTTGGAAATCGAATGGTTTGAGAATTTGGAACGAAGTAGCGACATTGGCATTGGTGGCAATCGTTTTTATTGTGACCTTAAAGGACAGTATGAACTGGATCAAAGGAACAGTTGGATTTTTCGCTGTTGCCATCGGTTTAATGATGGGAATCAAACTTTATAAACGCTTACGTAAAAAATAGGTGCTGTTCCCAACGAATAATTTAACTTTACAAGAACAAAATTTTCTCTATGTACAATTCTATTTTAACAGAACGCAAAGGACAAATCGAAATTATAACGATTAACCGTCCGAATCAAATGAATGCTTTAAATAAAGAAACGATTCAAGAGTTACACAATGCTCTTACGTTGGCAAATGAAGATAATCAAGTTGGTGTTGTTATTTTGACAGGATCAGGAGATAAAGCATTTGTTGCTGGAGCCGACATTAAGGAATTTGCGCATTTTAATATTGCTCAAGGCGGGGAATTGGCTCAAAAAGGTCAAGAAATCTTGTTCAATTTCATAGAAAACATGAACAAACCAGTCATTGCTGCGGTGAATGGTTTCGCGTTGGGGGGGGGATTGGAATTGGCCATGTCGTCGCACATACGCGTTGCTTCCGAAACTGCTCGAATGGGATTGCCAGAAGTTGGATTGGGTGTAATTCCAGGATACGGCGGTACACAGCGTTTAACTCAACTTGTAGGTCGTGGAAAAGCAAACGAAATGGTGTTTACTGCAGGGATGATAAAAGCCGATGAAGCACTTTCTTGGGGATTGGTAAATCATGTTGTTCCACTTGAAAATCTACTTGAGAAGGCAGAAGAAATTGCGGGTAAAATTCTGAATAATTCAGCCAGTGCGATTGCATCTGCAATTCGTTCGGTGAATGCTAATTTCAAAGACGGCGTTAATGGCTTTGATGTTGAAATAGAGGAATTTGGAAAGTGTTTCGGGACAGCTGACTTCACAGAAGGAACAACAGCATTCATGGAAAAAAGAAAACCTAATTTCAGAAACTAATTGAATCCAGTAAAAAGTTTATTAGGCCAAACCGCCATTTATGGGTTGCCGACTATTGTTGGGCGACTGCTTAATTACTTTTTAGTACCTCTTTATACGAGTGAAAGTGTTTTTAAAAATCCAGCAGATTATGGAGTAATATCCGAATTGTACGCTTGGGTAGCATTTTTAATCATCCTACTTCCACTCGGAATGGAAACAGCTTTTTTCCGGTTTTTCAATGAAAAGGAAGATAAAGATGCTGTTTTCAGAAGCAGTTTTATTACTGTAATTGGATTTAATCTTGTCTTTTTTATTGTTCTACTCTTTGCCAGTCAAAGCATTGCTGATGCAATGATGTATTCGGAACATCCTGAATTTATTGTATTGCTGGGAGCGATTGTTTGCGTAGATGCAATTGCCGCTTTACCCATGGCAAAGCTGCGTTCAGAGAATAAAGCACTTCGTTTTTCAACCATTCATTTTACAGCTATTGTAGTAAATGTGGGAATGAATTTATTCTTGATGCTGGTAGTTTTCGATCCTGAAAAACCAATGGAAGGTGTATTGTTTATTCTTCTTGCAAACTTATTGGCTTCATGTGTAAAACTAGTAGGAACATATAAAGACTTTTTAAATTTAAAGTTGAATTACAACAAAGAATTAGCACTTGAAATGTTGCGTTATTCGTTTCCTCTAATAATTGCTGGGTTCGCGGGAATAGTGAATGAAACCTTGGATAGAATCATGATGAAACCATTGTTGATTCAAGCAGGAAACACTCCGGAATATTCACTGGAACAAGTTGGGATTTATAGTGCATGCTACAAATTGGCAATGATAGTAACGATTTTTCTTCAAGCATATCGCTACGCAGCTGAACCGTTTTTCTTTGCGCAATCCAAAAATGAAGACAGAAATAAAGTGTACATCAAAATCATGAATTACTTTGTTGCCGCAGTTTGTCTTGTCTTTATAGGGGTTTCGTTGAACATTGATATATTTAAATACTTCATTCGAAGTGAGGAATATTGGGCAGGATTATATGTTGTTCCTATATTGCTTTTAGCAAATGTGTTTTTGGGAATTTATTACAATCAATCGATATGGTATAAGTTAAGTGGACAAACTAAATTCGGTGCGTATATCGCGATAGGTGGTGGTGTAATTACGATTCTCGTCAATATGATTTTCATTCCTTTGTACGGGTTTGTTGCTTCTGCCTGGGCAACTTTAATCGTCTACGCTTTACAGATGGTTGCATCCTATTTATTGGGGCAAAAGTTTTATCCCATCAAGTACAATTTGCGGAAATTCGGTTTGTATTTTGGTTTAGCTCTTGGCTTATTTTTCATTACCCAAATCGTTGATATGGATCCAAATGAATTCACATGGTCGAAATTCATTTTTCACAACACGCTCATCGCATTTTACATATTTGTAGTTTGGTTTATGGAGAAACCGAATAAACTAACGACGAATCGTTAGTAACTTCTTTTATTTCACGCTTTTTTTCAATTTCTAACGCCTCATTTTTTCGTAATTTTGAACGTTTATTCTACGACTGTCTCTTATACACATCTCCGAGCCCACGAGACAGGCAGAAATCTCGT
>CAJXRM010000074.1 GCA_913059205.1 uncultured Flavobacteriales bacterium | reverse complement strand
ATCTACACAGAGTAGATCGTCGGCAGCGTCAGATGTGTATAAGAGACAGATTAGGCTTTCATGAGTTTAGAACTAGTAGTCGATGCCAGGAAAAATGGCGTATGGCTTGCTCTACTCAAAGACGGAAAGCTTATTGAGTTGCATGAAGAACAGGGAAGTAACGAATTTTCCGTAGGTGATATTTACCTCGGGAAGGTTCGAAAAGTTGTTCCTAGTTTGAATGCCTCGTTTGTGGATGTTGGATATGAAAAAGATGCATTTTTGCATTATTTAGATTTAGGACCACAGTATAGTTCACTTAATAAGTTTTCGCGCGATACTTTGCGTGGCAAGCAGAATGTTTCCGATCTTCAATATTTTAAGATGGAACAGGATATTTCGAAGGATGGAAAAATTTCAGAAATTATTTCTTCTTCGGCACCTATTTTGGTTCAGGTGGCAAAAGAGCCTATATCATCTAAAGGTCCGCGTTTAACAGCAGAGATTACTTTAGCCGGAAGATTTTTAGTATTAGTACCATTCTCGAATAAAATTTCAATCTCTCAAAAGATTAAAGATCAAGATGAACGCGATCGTTTGAAAGATATTATGAAGGCAATTAAACCAAAAAACTTTGGTGTAATTATTCGTACAGTTGCTGAAACCAAGAAACTTGAATTGCTTGAACAAGATTTAAAGAATCTTGTAGAAAAATGGAAGAAAATGCATGCCAATTTATTGAATGCAAAACCTCCGTATCGGGTCCTTGGAGAGATTGACAAAACATCTTCGATTTTAAGAGACCTTCTCAATGCCGATTTCACTAATATTCATGTGAATGATGAAGATATGTACTACTCTGTAAAAGAGTTCGTTTCAGATATCGCACCAGGCAGAGAAAAGATCATCAAACATTACGACGGTAAACTTGATATTTTCGAGAAATTTGGCGTTAGTAAGCAAATAAAGGCGTTGTTTGGTAAAAAAGTTCCATTGTCAAATGGTGGGTACTTAATTATCGAACATACAGAAGCAATGCACGTTGTTGATGTGAATAGTGGAAACCGAAAGGGATCTGATGGTCAAGAAAGTAATGCTTTGGCAACAAACCTTGAAGCTGCTGAAGAGATAGCGCGTGTTTTGCAGTTGAGAGATATGGGTGGAATTGTTTGTATTGATTTTATCGATATGCACGATAGAGCAAACAACAAACAATTGTATGCTACTTTGAAAGAAGCTATGTTGAGAGACAGAGCCAAGCACAACATTCTTCCTCCTTCAAAATTTGGAGTTGTAGAAATTACACGTCAACGTGTTAGACCTCAAACAGATATTATTACCTCTGAAACATGTCCAACATGTAACGGAACAGGTGAAGTTCAAGCTTCAATTTTATTCACTGAAGAAATTGAAAACAACTTGGATTTCTTGATGAAGAATAATGGAGATAAAGGAATTGCAATTCTAGTGCATCCGTATATCGAATCGTATTTTAAGAAAGGATTAATTTCAAAGCAAGTGAAGTGGTTCTTTAAATACAAAAAATGGATTCCAGTTCGTGGACTTTCATCACAACATTTATTACAATATTCTTTTGTAGATAAAAATAAAGAGGAAATTACACTCTGACATGAAGTCAGAGTGTAAATACTCTTTTCTTGAAGCGAAAACCAAGCTAGAAGCATTGTGTGCATATCAAGAAAGATGCTCTTTTGAATTGAATTCAAAAATGATTTCCTGGGGTTTAATCGAAGAAGATAGAAATGCTCTATTGGCAGATCTTATTGTAAATAATTTTTTGTCTGAAGAGCGTTTTGCTGAAGCTTACACTTCCGGAAGAGTGCGCATAAAAAAGTGGGGAAAGATCAAGATTCGTGCGGAATTAAAACAAAAACAAATCTCAGAATATTCGATTAAAAAAGCGTTCGAAAAAATTGACGATGCTGAATATATCGGTAATCTGGATCACCTTGCCGAAAAAAAATGGCTTGCTTTGTCTTCTGAAAAAAATATCGATACACGTAAAATGAAAGTATATCGATTTCTATCTTCAAAAGGATATGAAACAGATTTGATAAAAGAAAGTGTAAAGAGTCTTTGAAATTGCTAGAGGAGCCGCACAGTACCAACCAACTGTACGACCCCATTTTTCACTCTCTAGCTTGAGTGATTACCTAAATTCCTACTACGAAAACGAATGTTTCCCATAATAAACTACTCGATATTTACGAAGTAACTTTCATCTTGGATTTAAAGATTTTTATTTTTTTTTAAACCAATCCACATTTCACTGATAAGCGTATGTATTTTGAATAAAAAAATACAACAAAATGCGAACTTTTCTTACGATAATGCAGCTTGCCTTTTTAACGGTTTCCTGTAGTGGAGCTAATAACAATTCAAGTAAATTGATATGGAGCGAAATGGGTCCTACTGTTTTTGAAAAAGCAAAAGCAGAGAATAAAATAATTCTGTTGAACTTAGAAGCAAATTGGTGTCATTGGTGCCATGTGATGGAGGATTCAACTTATTCTAATCAAGAAATTATTAGTTATATCAATAAGCACTTTATTCCGGTAAAAGCCGATCAAGATGCCAACCCAGAATTGTCAATTCGTTACAGAGATTATGGTTGGCCAGCAACTATATTTATTAATGCAAAAGGTGAAGACATAGTTAAAAGAGCAGGGTACATCTCTCCGGAATATTTTTTAAAGCTTTTGAAGGCAATCGTAGCAGACCCAAGTTTGGAAGAGCCTATTCCAGATATTCGTGCTAAAAAGATTAATTCTTCTGAGGTTCAACTTCAAATTGAACGTTTAATAAAAAATGCAAAAAACGCAGTAGATTATGAGAAAGGCGGATTTGATCAATCACAGAAATATGTTGAGTTTGCCACATTTGAATATGCACTGTTTCTAAGCCAAGATGATAAAATGCGAGCTTGGATAAAAACAAGTATGAATGGAGCAAAAAAATTATCCGACCCTGTTTGGGGAGGTATTTATCAATACTCAACACACAACGATTGGAATCATTTGCATTTTGAAAAATTATTATCCATCCAAGCGCGTTATTTGAAGTTGTTCTCCTATAATTATTTGTACAATAAAGACAATGAATCCTTAGACAAAGCAAAGGATATTTTGATGTATTTGGATCGATTTTTAGCTCATGAAAATGGATTGTACAGTAATGCTCAAGATGCGGATTTAGTGCAAGGCGAACATTCCGAGGTTTATTTTAAGCTTAATAATTCGGAACGACTCAAATTAGGTGTGCCTAAGGTTGATACAAATACATTTACAAATAACAATGCAGAAATAGCATCGTCATTTCTAATGATGAGTGATGTTTTGATGGATCCTAAAATGCAAGAAAAGGCCATTGTAATAGAGAAGTTATTGCGTCAACGAAAAAGTGAAAACGGATTATTTTTTCATGATTATGGGAAACGAGAAGTGTTTAGTTTGAAGGATCAAATAGCAATGGCTTATTTATATATAGATTTAATTAAGTCAGGTTTGAATGACTCATTTTATACTAATGAATTGACGCGATTGATAATTGCGGTAAATGAGTTTTTCATTCTGGAGAACGGAAGTGCACAGAGCTTTGTAGGGTCTAACGGCTTGCAGCCTGCACCCATTATTATTGAAAACATCAATCTAGGGAGGATAAATAACTGGGTGTTTAACCTAACAAAGGATAAAATCTATCAGGTAAGATCGCGAGAGCTATTCAATTTTTGCATGAATCCTCAAGTAATCACGCAATATTATTCATTACCAGAATTATTATTGTTCGAAAATGAATTAAATTCTGAGGCAAATCAATTTGTTTTTATAGATAATGAAAACTCATCGACATTATTGAGATCAGCAAGAGCAATGGCTCCTTATTACAGTCTATTTGGCATCTACACTAAAGACACTTTGCCTGAAGAGAAGAAAAAATTGTTTGAAGGATTTAAACAGAACGTTCTATTTGTTTGCACAAGCAATTATTGTTCGTCCCCTATTCAATCAATTGAGGAAGTATTTGAGTATTATCGATAATTAAATTGGAATAAAAAAAAGCACATAACATCGATGTGCTTTTTATTTAACTTAAAGTTTGATTAGGATAAAAGAACGCCTTTTGCTCTTAAATCTTTTAAAAACAGTACCCCAAGTTTGTATAATTCAGTTTGATTTTCTTCTTCCGAGATCACGCGATCTAGAGCATTTTTAAGAGTTGAACTACCGGATGATAATTCGACTATTACATAATGAGTTAAAGCAGTTAATTCCAAGTATTGGACCGTTCCACTTTCTTCACGATATACTAACATAAAATATTCTCCTTGCGAGTTTGCAACGTCAATTTTATTTAGATGATGCACAGGATAATCCAATGCCAATAACTGACAGTAAGGGGAAAATTTTAAATGCGCGTTTAATAAGTCATTGACCAGAGTTATTTCTGGAATTATTTCATCCTTCATTGAGTGAATTTCAATTTCTGCCCATTCAAATTGAAGTACATCTATTAAATGAGGAATTTTGAATTTTAAAGGATAGTTTTTGTCAATGGCGAATTGAATTACTTCTTCGGGCATCCGAAACAGTTGTGGGTGTTGGCAATTGTGCTCTGCAACAAATGTATCAATCATTTCTGTCCATTGGTTATCCGAAAGTATGCTTCGCGCAATGGGGTAGGCACTTTCTATAGCATCTTCTATAATTGTGTAAATTAATCGTCTGTAATGATGTAAACGTTCGTGTTTTGCCCCTGGAATCGGCAAATCGGCATTGCTTCTGCAATGTTTCGCTAATTGATGCTGGATATTTTCAGTTTCGTTCTTAAGCATGTTTCATAGTTTTAGTCCAACTTTTTTGAGTTATCGCTTCCAATGTATTTAGTTCCTGCACGATTTCAGCCATTTCTGGAAAGTTGAAATCGCGTTCGAGTAAAACTGGGACCTTATTAAGTTGTGGTAAAGTCCATTCAAATAATTCAAACACATCAGATATAATTGGCTGACCGTGGGTATCAATGATTAAATCTTCTTCTACTTTTTCGTGTCCTGCCATATGTATGTATTGGACTTCAGAAAGTGGTAGTTTACTTATGAATTCTTGTGGATCGTAGTTATGATTAAAAGAGTTGACAAAAACGTTGTTTACGTCGAGTAATAATTTACATCCAGATTCTTGAACGATAGAGCTAATGAAAGTCGCCTCATCCATTTCAGCGGCAACAGGTGTATAGTAAGAAACGTTTTCTAGGGCTATTGGCATTTCAAGGAAATCTTGAACTTCTCTTAATCTTTGTGAAATGTGTTTCACTGCATCTTCACGAAATGGAATCGGTAAAAGATCATACAGGTGCGCGTTTTTACTTTGACTATAACTGAGGTGTTCCGAATAAATGGAAATGTTATTTTCATTAAGGAAATGTTTGATTTTTTTTATATAATCCCAGTCTAATGGGTCGGGACTACCAATCGAAAGCGAAAGGCCATGAGATGTAATTGGGAATCGCTCAGCTGCGGATTTAAGAATTTTACCCCAGTAGCCCCCAAGGTCAATCCAATTTTCAGGAGCAATTTCTATAAATGCTGGTGACTCGTTATAATTTAATGCTAGTATTTCATCAGAGAGATCTCTCCTAAAGCCAAGTCCTACGTTGTCCATAGTAATAATGTTAGTTGGTATTAATTGATTGGTGTAAAAAAGGGAGGCTAACTTTATGAACCTCCCCCTTTTTTATCCCTATGTCAGAGAATGTTTTTATTTCTCGCCACATTTAGCATCTCCAGATTTACCTTTCTCGCCACATTTAGCATCTCCAGATTTACCTTTCTCACCACATTTAGCGTCTCCAGATTTACCTTTTTCACCACATTTAGCGTCACCAGTTTTTCCCTTTTCACCTTTCGATTTTCCTTCTTCGCCACATTTAGCCTCGCCACCTTTAAAGTTGACTGAAGATAATAATGTGTTTTGCACTGCGTTTGGAGTAACAATTTCAGATCTAATTTGCCCACCTGAACCAATCGCTGTTGTAGCAAAACTTGAACTTGTGAAGCTCACTGATGCTATTACTAAACCACTTGCTAATAATCCTAAATTCTTTTTGTTGCTTTTCATACTTTTAGTTTTAAATGTTTTTGTGATACATACGACGCATATTTTGTTTTGGATTTCTGAACGATAAAAAAAATAGATATTCATATTTCTAAGATGTAGATAAAAAAAAGCGGTTCCTTGTTTAAGAAACCGCTTAGACTATTTGGTGAGTGTTATTTGCTATACATTTCCGATGACATACATTTCTTCCATGGTTGGAGTTTTACTTCCTCCTTTTGGCTCTAGAGTTACCGCGAAGGCTATGGCGTTATTGGCACTCTTCATATTCATTAATTCTTTTTTATCGGTGTCCACATCAAAAACCCCCATATCTTTAGGTACGCCATCAATTATCGCCCATAATTGATATTGTTTATCCCTTGATGTTTCAGGTAGATTTTGAACTTCCATCATTACTTTTTGAGTCGATGTATTCCAAAAAACAGTTGCTAACATTCCAGGATGATTTTCAGTTCCGTTCATAAGTACTTTATTGGTGGCACTATGTTTAAGAAAAGCCAATTGCTGAGTTGTTAAACTAGAATGTGTTTCTAAATCTTTATTAATCGATTCTTGTGCTACTAACTTTTGTTGAATATCATTTGCGTCGCCGTTAATTTTAGAAGTATAGACAGCCAGCGCAATTATTCCAGCAAACGAAGCCACGGCCAAATACTTAAATGTATTATTTGAGCGATTTAGAGGAATAATTTTGGTTTCAGTTGTTTCTACTTTTTTCAATAGCGGTTCTTGCGACTCACTTTTTATCTGAGTTAACACCTTTTCTTTGAGGTGACTTGGGGCTGGAACGGCCGTTTGCAAAACCAATTTTTCTATTGAATTTTGCCATGCGCTCAATTCTTGCTTGATCTCAGGATAAATATGAGACATACACTCAACCTCCTTTTTTTCTTGCGGACTCACTGAATTAAGAACGTATCGTTCAATAATTCCAGATGATATGTATTCGTTTATATCCATGTTGATAATATAATAAATAGTTCTTTCATTGCTTTTAAAGCTGCTCGTGATCTTGTCTTTACAGTTCCAAGTGGAATATCTAACTCATCCGAAACTTCCTGTTGAGTGTATCCCTTAAAGTAGAGGTACTCAATAATCTCTTGTTGCTCATCTGGCAAAGTTTTAAGTAGATCCCCTAAGCCAATGTGATTTACATTCATTGTTGAACTACTCGCATTTGAATAAGTTACGTTGGATTCTTCATTTTGGATTGAGACTTCGGACTTTTTAACAATTTGACGATACTTGTCAATTGCGGTATTGCGCGTTATGTTCAACATCCATGTGAAAAACGTGCCCTTTGTTTCGTCATATGAGTTTATTTTTTTCCAAATTTTCACGAAGGCGTCTTGAAGGATGTCTTCGCAAACTTCAGAGTCCTTGACAATCTTTAGGCAAAGTCCATACAGTGCGTCGCTGTAGGAGTCATAAACCAATTCGAATGCTTTAGCATCCCCTTGCTTTATTTTTTCAATGTTAATGTCTAATTCTTTTTGTTTCAAAGTGCTTGTAAGTTAGGTATTAATTTTGTGATTCAAGGTAATAGTTTCTAGATGCGTTTTCTAAAAATTTATCCATTAAAATTTTCATTGTTTGAATATCATCTGCACTCATTCCACTAGCATTTACTATGCATTCGGGAATTCCGGACGCGGATTTTTGCAATTCTTTTCCGGCTTTAGTCATGGAAATAAATACAATTCGTTCATCTTCCAAAGAACGATTTTTTAGAATGTATTTTTTATCTATTAGTTTATTGATAAGCGGTGTTAACGTGTTTGTATTCAAAAAGAGTTTTTTCCCAATCTGCCCAACAGTTAATTTTTTATGTTCCCAAAGAACGAGCATAACCAGAAATTGAGGGTAGGTCATATCCAATTTCTCTAAAAGTGGCTGGTAAATACGAGTGATCATACGCGATGTGGCATACAATGGAAAACAAAGTTGATTGTCTAATTTTAAATGATCCATTTGTTTAGTTCTTTAAAAGTGCTTCAATATCATTAATCAATTTCATTGGGTCCTTAGTAGGTGAGTAGCGTTTATATGGTCTACCGTTTTTGTCAACAATAAACTTGGTGAAATTCCATTTGATTTTTTTGCCGAAAAATCCACCTAGATTGTTTTTTAAATGTTCAAATATTGGGTGGGTGTTATCTCCATTTACGTCAATTTTTTCAGTCAATTGAAATGTAACTCCAAAGTTTATTCTACAACTTTCTTCAACAGAATCATTTGTTTCAGGTTCCTGCCCGCCAAATTGATTACACGGAAACCCAAGCACAACAACGCCTTTGTCTTCGTACAGTTGATGAATTTTTTCGAGTCCATCAAATTGAGGAGAAAGACCACATTTTGTAGCAGTGTTCACAATTAATATAATTTTCCCCTTGAAATCACTCATTCGAATGATTTTCCCTTGAGGTGAATTAATTGTTAAGTTGTAAAAATCCATAATTATCGTATAAGATTATATCGTACACGACAAAAATAGTATTATTTCGATTAAATAAAAATTTCATGGATTTTTTTACCTTGTATTAAAATTGAACCTATGCGTCCACTATTACTAAGTTTACTATTCTATTGTTGCTCGATTGGAATTGCTCAGGATTATCATCATTGGTCTGAACAATTTGGCGCACGTGCCTCACTTTTAGGAGGTGCGGCTACCGCAGGACTCGGAGATAATGCCACAGTATATTATAACAGTGCGGCAATGAGCTTTGTGGATGATCCTTCACTTTCTATTTCAGTCAATGCGTATAGAATAAGTAATGTTCAATTGAAAAACGCTCTGGGATATGGATATCATTTGAAAGAAACGCAGTTGTCAACTATGCCCAATCTTATTTCAGGGATTTATGCTCCTAAAAAACATCAAAAGGTGAGGATTGGTTATGCTGTAATAACACGTAGAAATTTTAGTTCAAAATATGATTATTTATTTCAAGGCTACAGGGAAGTTCTAAGTTCTACTGCAGGACCTGAAAGTTTTGTTGGTGGTTATAATCAAAATCACAATTTGCAAGAGTATTGGGCTGGAATTTCTTTAGCACTTAGAGTTTCAAAACATTTTTCAATTGGATTGTCTCATTTTGGAGGCTATAGAACTGTGAAATATTCAAATGCTGTCGAATTTTCTGCGTTACCCACCGATGGCTCAAGTGGCGAAGTGGCCACGTTTGCATCAAAAATATCATTTAATTATTGGAATGTAAAAGGGGTTTTTAAACCAACAATTGCACTCGACTTGGAAAATTTTAAGTTTGGAATGACATTCACAACGCCTTCTTTCAACATGTTGGGAAAGGCTAATGTATATAGAGATTTTTCAATTGTTAATATGGATGAATTGTTGCAATCGGATTTGAAAATTGTAGATCGTGCAGAAAAAATTAAAGCACAACATAAGGAGAACGGCTCGCTAGCATTTGGAGTTAGTTGGAAGCTCGGTAAGCGCGCTTGGCTTCATTGGACCAATGAAACTTTTTTTGGAGGTAAATATTATTTAATATTCGATGCAGACCAAAGTCCTAGTACATACCCGACAACTATTGCGGACACATCGGTGAGTCGTTTTTTTGGTGATCAACACTTTTTGGCATTTGGAGAAGAATCATCTGCAAGAACAAATATTGGAGTAGGACTAGAAGTTGCGATGACCAGAAATTGGGATTTGTATTTGGGTGCTCGAACCGATTATTTGTATAATGAAAAACCGTATTTTGATTACGAAAGAATAGGAATTGATGCTAGTAAATGGAACTTGTATCACGTTTCATTGGGATTGGCGTTCACAAGTGAAAAATTAAAAAAATATTCTGCGGGCTTCGAATTTGCATTTACGCCCAAACGAAATTTTTACCACGTTATTAATTTAAATAATCCTAGGGCAAATAATTTATTTCTGGGTGTAGGAGATAGTGACGCAACAGCTAAAATCTTATCGTTTAAATTCCTATTGGAAATTGATATACTTTCTCCTAAAACTAGTGAACCAACACCCGCTTACTAACATGTACGAGAATGTCTTTTTTATTGGTATAACTAATTATTGCAGTATAAACACCCTTGGTTTCGGGTGCCTTGAAAATGACAAAGCTGTCAGTTGATATTCGTTCTTCATTAGATATTATTCGTCCTGTAGCATCATAGAGTGAATAGGTGAAGCCTGTTATTTTATCACTTAAACGAATCGTAACTTCACCTCCTTTTTCAACAGGACTTGGATAAATATTTGTGTAATCAAGGCTTGTTGAACCAAAAACTTCTTGATTGAATTCAAAAAGAAACAAACCGTAGTGTCTGTCTGAAACAAGTAGATTTCCAGAAGGAAAACCAGCAAATACCCCCCAAGCACCGTTCATATTAAAGAAATGATCATCTGGATACGTGTCATAATGAGCAATTTCCACAGGCACTCTCGGTCGAATATCATAAATTCGTAAGCCCTCATTGTAATACGCAACAAAGGCAAAATCATTGGTTAACACGATATTGTGAGGTACAGAATTGTTAGAGAAATTAGTCCCGAAATACGATTTTATTTCAATTTCATGATTGCTGTCAACCTCACATTTTTTAAGCTTTTTCCCTCCCGTTTCATCTCCAAATATGTACGTTTTACCGTCTGGAGATAACCAGCCTTGGTGATTGTATCCTTGGTCTTGGTAAGTTGTTACATTTTGCAAAAAAACCGGTGAGGAAGGATTTGTAAAATCGAACACCCGTAAACCATCAAATCCGCAATTTAGATAGGCGATATTATTTCGTACATAAGCGTCGTGCACTTCAGGAATGTCATTGGGACCAGTATACAAAAGAGCTGGAAGTTCAGGATTGGCTAGTGAATACACTTGCATTGAAATTAAACTTGACAAGATTCCATTTATTTTGGGAGTTATAGCGCAAGCATATAGAAGTGCATTCTCTTCATCAATAAATAAATTGTGTACGCGAGCAAAAGTTGTATCGTTTTCCGCTACAACATGCACCGAATCAGGTAAATAGCTCAAATCAATAATTTGTAGACTACTTTCACCTTCGTCGCAAACGGCGTAAGCATAATTTTGATATACCTTAATATCGCGATGAACAACGGACATAGAAACGAATTTTCCCGGAATAAAATCAACTTCTTCTAATTTGTTTTGATCTGTAACTTTAAAGTAATGAGTTCCTTCAGTCGACCCGGCAATGGCATATTCATTTTCGTTCGTCGAATATCCCCAGCAATCATTGTATTTTACGTTAGAAGAATTAGAAATCAAATGTGGATTTTGCCAATTATCCAATAGCTCGATGTTTTTTCTACTTTGCGAAAAGGAAAAACAGGGTATTAAACCAATTACAAGAAAAAGTGCAATGCGCATTTTAGATAAAATATGTTAATGCAAAGGTAAAACATTGAAATCAAATACTCGGAGATAATATGCGATTAGCGAATATTACTTATTTTAGCGTGATATAACGAGTTTTAAGTGTCAGATTCAGTAATAATAATTCCAACTTACAATGAAATTGAGAACATCGAAAAGATGACTCGAAAGGTGATGTCTTTGGATAAAGACTATCATGTGTTGTATGTAGATGATTCCTCACCAGACGGAACAGCGGATGCTATTCGCTTGCTGCAAGAAGAGTTTAGTGGAAAAATACACTTGGAAGTGCGTAAGGGAAAATTGGGTTTAGGCACGGCGTATATCCATGGTTTCAAATGGGCGATAGAAAAAAAATATGATTTTATTTTTGAAATGGATTGTGATTTTTCTCATGATCCAGATGACCTTATTCGTTTGTATGATGCCTGTGTTGATGGTGCGGACGTCAGTATTGGATCCCGCTATTGCAAAGGAGGTAAAGTGTCAAACTGGCCATTGAAGCGTGTTTTGATGTCTTACTTTGCAAGTGTATATGTACGAATGATTTTATGGGTAGGAATAAAAGATACAACAGCCGGATTTAAATGCTATCGAAGAAAAGTTTTGGAGAAAATAAATTTGGATGGAATCACGTTTAAAGGGTATGCTTTTCAGATCTGCATGAAGTATGCCGCAAAGAAACATGGTTACAAGATTACTGAAGTTCCAATCACCTTTATTGATAGAGAGTTTGGACAGTCAAAAATGAATACAGGAATATTTAAGGAAGCATTTTTCGGAGTATGGAAGATGCGTAAAATGGATTTATGAGTAATTCGATAATATTAAAATCAGGTACTATTGTCAATGAAGGCAAACAATTCGTAGCTGATATCCTAATTAAAAATGGAAGAATTGAAAAAATCGCTTCTTCGATTGAAACAATAGATAATTGCACAGTCCATGATCTAAATGGAAAATTAATCCTGCCTGGTTGTATAGATGACCAAGTTCATTTTAGAGAACCTGGGTTAACACATAAGGCCAATATTTTTACCGAGTCCAGAGCGGCCGTGGCAGGTGGAATAACGTCGTTTATGGAAATGCCAAACACTGTCCCAAATGCATTGACGCAGGAATTACTTGAAGATAAATATCAAATTGCCGCAGCTACATCAATTGCAAATTATTCATTTTTTATGGGCGCTTCGAATGAAAACATCGAACAAGTTCTTAAAACGAATGAAAAAAATGTGTGTGGAGTAAAAGTGTTTATGGGGTCTTCAACAGGAAATATGTTGGTGGATAATGAAAAAACACTAGATAATTTATTTTCCAAAGTACCATTATTGATTGCGACACATTGCGAAGATGAAGCCACAATTCGTAGAAATATTGAAGCAGCAAAACTGAAATATGGAGAGAACGTTCCAATCGAACAGCATCCATATATAAGAAGTGAAGAGGCGTGTTATATTTCTTCATCAATGGCTGTTCGTCTTGCAAAAAAGCACGGAACACGTTTACATATTTTACATATTTCAACAGCAAAGGAACTTGAGTTGTTCGATAATACAATTTCTTTGGAGCAAAAGAAAATAACAGCGGAAGCATGTATTCACCATCTGTGGTTTTCGGAAGAACAATATGCTGAAAAAGGAAATTTCATTAAATGGAATCCGGCAGTTAAAAAAGCTTCAGACCGTGATGCTATTTTCCAAGGGGTACTCGACAATAAAATTGATGTGATTGCTACTGATCATGCGCCGCATACATTGGAAGAAAAAAACAACTCGTATTTCAGTGCTCCATCAGGAGGACCTTTAGTGCAACATGCTTTAGTCGCGATGTTGGAGAAAGTAGAGGAAGGGAAAATTTCGATTGAAAGAGTTGTTGAAAAAATGGCGCACGCACCCGCAACATTGTTCAAAATTGTTGACCGTGGATATATTCGAGAAGGTTATTTTGCCGACTTAGTCATTGTCGAAAAACAAAAGTCAATTGTTACGAAAGAATCAATTTTATATAAATGTGGCTGGTCTCCATTTGAAGGGGTGACGTTTTCTAACTCAATTTATTCTACCATTGTAAATGGTAAAGTAGTTTTTGAAAATGGAAAAATAATTGAAGAACAATCAGGTTCACGACTTCAATTCAATCGATGATTAAATATGTTGTCATAGTGCTCATTTGTCTTGTTTCATCCTGTTCATCCGGTGTAATGGAAATCGAAAAGCCCGATAATTTAATTCCTAGGCCTAAAATGGTGGCTGTTATGAAAGAACTGGTCAAACTTGAAGCTCACATTCAAGGAACGTATCCATCTGTTTCTGAATACAATAAAGTGATGCTGAATTCAAGTGACACCTTGTTTAAAAGATTAAAAGTCGACGGCGATGATTTTGAATCATCGTTAGATTACTATGGATCTCATCAAGAATTAATGAAGGAAATTTACGATGAGGTATTGGATGAGCTGAATTCTGAGCTGGGCGCCCTACAGTCAAAATAAATAGAATTAATACAATGATTTGTAGTTGGATATCCAATCTTTATCCATCACATCATTCATGATCATCCAAAAGCTGGTGTCTAAAAAATAGTCAGAGTCTATTTGTCGAATTCCATATCTATTAAAGAGAAATTGTTCTTGTTTCGGTGAAGGACGATGGTATTTATTACTCCATCCGATATCAGAATTATTATTAAAAGGATATGTCCCAAAATGGATTTTCCAAAGCGAATCAATAGGAAGACATCCAAGAACAGGTTTTAAGGTAATCGAATCCGTGAAAATGGCACATTCAATGTTATGCTGTTTAAAATAATCAATCCGTTTTGGGTTGTAAATACTCGGCCAATATCCAGTTACAATTTTGACAAAAGATTCAGCATCGACATTTTTTTGTCGGCTGAGTGTATATCCATTATTTAAGTAGCAAACAAACGATGTTACAGATGAATTTGCACCAATAGCTACTCGAACCCCAAAAACAGGTTTAACTTCAGGCGAGTTAACAATAGATGATGAAATCACCCAGCATAAAAGAAGCATAAATCTTGCTTTCATATTCCAACTTTACGGATTTTAAAAGAAAAGGTTATTTCGTTTTTTTTGGTCGCAAGAACAGGAAAACAATAAATGAGGATATTATGGCAAATAGAAAAGGAATGAGCCAATGTTCTGACAAAAAAAGACTTACTAAAAATCCTGGAATTAGTAAAATTGTCAATAAATGATATTTTCCTTGATGCTCTTTACTCAAAATCTAGTTTGGTTTAATTTCCTAACATGTTGATTATATGGAATTAAATATACAAAATGCATTCGATAATTGAAATTATATTTTTAAGAGCACATAAATTTATTATTATGTTACCATGGTAACTATTATTTTTTGTATCTTCGAGACCAAACTAATTCTAGGTTTAATTCGTATTATTAGTAAAAAATGACTTAATCAAATTATGAATAAATTAACTTACTTACTCGTATTTACTTCTCTTTTCAGCTTTTACAATCTTCATGCACAGGAAGATTCGTTGGCTTTTGATGGTGTGATTGAAGGTCCGGAGGAACCAGAATTTGTAGAAGAAGTGTTTAGTTCAACACGTGTAATAAATGGCCATTCAACAGAAATGCTGGGTAAGAAGGTGCTTGAATATAGAATTGAACATCGATTTGGAGATATTGCAGGACCGAATGGAGGCGCTCAACAAATGTTTGGATTTGATAATTCAGCCGATATCCGAATGGCATTGGAATATGGAATTACTGATAATATCAATATCGGAATTGGACGAAGTAAAGGGAATGGTCAGCCATATAGATCTCTAATTGACGGTTATTTTAAATACCGAGTATTGCGTCAAAAGAAAAACAGTATGCCGATTTCAATGGTTTTATTGGGAACCGCTTCGTTTACTTATATGAAGGCCTCGAGTGATATTTCGCAGGTTTCATCATTTCCAAATTGGCAGCATCGTTTTGCATATTGTGGACAATTGAATATTTCAAAAAAGTTTGGTTCTTGGTATAGCTTGAGTTTATCGCCAACTTTGGTTCATAGAAATTATGTTGCTTCATCAGACCAAAATACGTTGTTTGCTTTGGGTGGTGCTATGCGTTTTTCAATTGGAAAAACAATGGGAGTTGTTTTAGAGCTGTCTCTTATACACATCTGACGCTGCCGACGATCTACTCTGTGTA
>CAJXRM010000073.1 GCA_913059205.1 uncultured Flavobacteriales bacterium | reverse complement strand
CGAGATTTCTGCCTGTCTCGTGGGCTCGGAGATGTGTATAAGAGACAGGTGTCACCTCTCTTTTGAACGTTTTAACAACATTAGCATTCATAACACGGAATGAAGATGTCTCATCATAGTTAACACCATCAACATGCATTATCCTTTTTATTAGCGCACTAGCAAAATTTCGAAAGATAGAATGCTTCTTTTTTTGATAAACACCATATACTAAATCCGAATTGTTTGCTTTCAAATTAGAAAATAAACTATCTATTAATTCAGGTGAATGCTGCAAATCATCATCAATCGTTGCAATAAACTCGGCAGTTGAATAATGAAAACCAACCGCTGTTGCAGTGTACTGACCATAGTTTTGAGCAAGTCTGAAGGTTGAGTAATTCAACTTCGTTTGTTTCAATAAATCAACCAACGTTTCAAAACTACCATCTTTACCTCCATCTTCAACAAAAATAAAATTGAGTGCCAAATTCGTCTTTTCTTCCCAAAGTACTAATGCATCAATCATCGCGTTCAAAGAACTTTCCGATTTATAAACTGGTATTACAACGTCGATTTTTTGCATGCTTACTAAAATTCTATTTCTTCTGGTGAGGCAACAAATTCTGGAGCAAAACTAATCATTGCAGATGCAATAGAAAAGCCAACTCCAAACCCTGAGATTAATATCCATCTTGATTTTTCGTTTAAATCTTTCCAAGCTGTTCCAATGGTCAAAGGTATGCTCGCCGAGGCAGTATTTCCGTATTCATATAACGACGAAAGTACTTTCGATGATTCGAGTCCAGCTTTTTTTGTGATGGAATCATTAATTAGCTTATTGGCTTGATGAAAGACAAATGCATCCATTTCATCGATTGATTTTTTGGAAAAATCAACTAACTTCTGAATATTGGTTGGTACATGAGATACTGAATAATTAAACACATCAATTCCATTCAATCTCATAAATGAATTTCCGCTTTCTTCCAACTCAGTGCGAATCGCACTCTGTCCTTTCCCCATTGTCTCTAGGTGAAAATATCCAGAAATAGAATCATCATTCGTGTTTTCAATTCCAACAATAGAAACGGCATCCGAAAAAATTGGACGAACAGACCGATCAGACGAGTCAATCAAACTGGTTGAAATATCTCCGCAACACAAAATTGCTCGAGCCTTTGGCTTATCCAATCCTGCTAATAACTGGCTTACGGTATGCAACCCATACACAAAACCAGAACAACCTGAATTAATATCGTAGCATAAAACATGTGATTCAAAATCTAAATCGCCATGTATTTGGCACGAAATAGAAGGAATTGCAACTTTAGCCGTTTGAGTAACACAAATTAAAATATCAATGGTTTCCTTCTCCCACTTTAATCGATTCAATAATTTATCAACGCCTACATTGAAATAATTTTTTACACCAATCGAATCGTTTGGATTCACTCGGCGGTAACGAATTCCTGTGTGTTTTATAAGTGCCGATCTTTCCTCTTCAGAAAGCAATTCCAAGGATTGATTATCCTCTGAATTCTTAGGCACCAAATTGATGATTCCTTTTATTTGAATTCCTATGGATTTGGATAACGCCATATTATTTGCTTACAATCAATTTGTAAATATCTTCGAGATACGTGCACAAGGCTAAATCAGAAGAAGTAAGCATTACTCCTTCCTCTTCATTTATTCTAGCAATAAAAAGTAACGCGTGCAAAGAAGACCAAGCTTCCATATTACGAAATTCAATCTCTCCTTTCACATCTTTGACAGGAAGATTAAATTCTTCAGATATAATTACCTTAAATCGATCGAAGTTCATAATGGTAGTAAATTAGTCAATTTAGGTAAAAATAGAACTTTTTTTGATTTGTTGCGAGTCAAGTCGGCTAACCGTTTAAAAATGGCACAAAAAAAAGCGTTGAGAATTCTCAACGCTTTCACGTGGTGATACTCGGGTTCGAACCAAGGACACATGGATTTTCAGTCCATTGCTCTACCAACTGAGCTATATCACCAACCTAAATTGTGGGTGCAAAGATATAAACTTCTTTTTATTATCAACTCCATTCGTATATTTTTTTTCTTCTATTATCTTTGTTCATATGGAGAATGATACTAAAGTGCTCGTAATTGATGCTGGAAACACTTCGTTAAAAGCGGGTTACTTTTATAATGACAACTTGATTGAAGTGAAGCGATTTTCTCTTTACGAGCTTAAAAAATTGTCAAATTGGGCAGAATCCTTAGGAAATCTTCAGATAGTGCTCTCCTCTGTTTTAGATTTATCTGAAACAACATCTATTCTTAATCTGTTTAAAAACAGTGTCGTTGTTTCAAATGACACACCATTACCGTTTAAAATCAATTACTTAAACTCAACGACACTTGGTATTGACAGAATATGCAACGCTACTTACCTGTTCGTCAATGCCAAAACCGAAAATGCCGTTTCTATTGATATTGGAACCTGCATCAAGTTCGATTTTATATCTAAAACGAATGGTTATTTAGGAGGTTCAATTTCACCAGGAATAGATTTACGTTACAAATCTTTAAACGATTATACTGGAAATCTGCCTTTGCTGTCAAATAAAACTACTTCCAAACTCGTTGGTACATCAACAGAATTATGTATCACTTCTGGAGTTATGAACGGATTAAAGCACGAGATTATCAGTATGATGGAGCAATATCGCCTAGAATTTAATGACTTAACTTTTTTTATGACGGGCGGAGATGCTTCTTTCTTTGATTTCGAGCCAAAAAATGACATCTTTGCAGACGAAAATTTAACCGTCAAAGGGTTATATGAAATATATAAGCATAATGCGTAATCTATCATTCCTATTTATAACCTTGTTAACAGGGCTTTTTGTAAGTGCTCAAAACACTTCGAACTCGCCATATAGTTCTTTCGGATTAGGTGAGTTGGGCGGAATGGATCACGCGCTTTTTTCAAGTTTGGGAAATACGAACATTACTCTGTCAGATTCTACGGTTCTAAATTTTTATAATCCTGCTTCGTATAGCACTATAGGAAAAGGTCAACCTATTTTTTCCTTAGGAATTTCTTCTCGTCTTTCTAATTTTAGTGAAAATGGTGTTGATTCAAAGAGTAATATTACTGGTGTTCAACATTTCGCAATGGGCTTTTCTTTTGCGAAACGATTTGGTTTGGCATTTGGTTTAAAACCATATAGCAGACGTGGTTATGACTTTAATACAAGTAACGTAGTTAGTGGAGATACATTAAAGCATTTTTACTCTGGAACGGGTGGAATTAATGAAGTTTTTCTAGGTTTTTCTGCAAAAGTTTTAGATTTCAAAGGAGCCGAACTTTCTATTGGTGGAAATCTTGGATACCTATTTGGAAAAGTAACGAATACGCGAAAAAGTGGTTTAGTAACGAGCGGCTCAACAATTTACAGTGGTGGTGCAAATCAGCAAGAGTTAAAAGTAAATTCCATTCACTATGAATTAGGCTTCAACTATTTACAGCGCATCAATGAAAATCATTCCATCGCACTTTCTGCAACCTATGATCCGTTTCAAAAAATTAAAGGTTCATATGAAGATGGACAATATTACACAACAGACATTCATAATTTAGAATTATACGACACGCTCGCTTTTAATGATACAGCAAGCGGAAACGTAACAACTATACCAACTTACACAGTTGGTTTAAATTACAATTTAAACTTCAAAGGCAGAAAAGGATCAACCAATGAATTGAATTCAACTGTTGGTTTCCATTTATCTTATAGCGGGTCAGATTGGACGAAATACGAAAATCGTTATGATGCAAACTATACGAATACTTTTCTAAATACGAGCAGATATACATTTGGGATCCAATATATTCCTGAAATCGGACTTTTTGTGAATAAAGCGAAAACAAAATTCATGGCTCGAATTCGCTATCGTGCTGGTACTTACTACTATACGCTTCCTTATGAAACAAATGGTGAGCAAGTCACAGATTTTGGCACAACATTTGGTTTTGGTATACCGATTGTCATTCAAAACTCTCTTTCATCCATTAATTTTGGTTTTGCGATAGGAAAAAGAGGAATTGCAGACGATAATGCTTTAAAAGAACGTTATTATGGTATCAACTTCGGAATTTCAATAGCACCTGGAACCGACCGTTGGTTTGTAAAACGAAAATTGAATTAAAATAAAACAGAATAAAAATGAAACTAGAAAGACTTTTACTCGGAACTTTAATTGTAATCGGATTTGCATCTTATGCACAAGAAAGTGATGAAGACAGAGAATGTACTCGTATGCGTTTTCTTGCCGGTGAAGAATTGAAAATAAAAAATTACGCAGGAGCGTCTATGTATTACCTTAAAGGTGAGAAAATTTGTGGTGGATATGATGCTGCAAATTACGGACGTTTGATTGGAAGTTTGAGAAATGCCATTAACGGTACAACTGACGCTGCGAAAACAGCTTATACTGATACCTTGGTAGAAACATACAACAGAGCTGAGGCAGCAGGACATTACGATCAAGCTGATGATTTATTGAGAGCTTCATACATCTTACAAGCTTCCAATCCAAATCGTAAAAAAGCAGATGAATTATTTCAACGTGGAATTAAAGCACAAGGCGTAAAAACAAATGAGGCATATGTTTCTTATTTCTATTACAACACATATGCAATGTACGCTGCAGCTCCAACTGACGTGGATTTGAAAAAACGAATGATTTCTGATTACTTTGAATTATCAACGTTGATTAGCAAAGCAGGAATGTCTGTTAAAACACAAGAAACGATTACAGAATATTTCAATGCAGTAGTAAGAAGTTGTGATGATATCTTGCCAGATTTGAAAGGATACATTGAGAACTTACCGACTGACGCAGAAACAAAGAAAGCAAACGTTTTGAATTTCATTTCTTTGTTAGAGCAAAAAAACTGTACTGAAAGTGCTGAATACTTTAGATTGATTGACATTTATGTTGAAATTGACCCAACTTCTTTTGACGCACAAATGATGAAGGCGAAAGCGTTGGTTGGACAAAACAAACATTCAGACGCAATCACAACATTAAGAAAAGCAAAAGAGCTTGCTCCAGATGCAGAAAAAGCACAAGAAATCAACTATGAGATTGCTCGAGCGCAGTATAGTTCTGGTTCATACACAGCGGCGTACAACACAGCAATGTCTGTGTCAGGTGCACAAAAAGGAAAAGCGCTAGTGATTGCGGGACAGTGTGTTGGAAAGAACGCTAATAATTGTGGATCTGGAACATTAGATCGAAAAGCAAATTACATTTATGCAGTTCAGTTGTTAGAGCAAGCAAGAAATCTGGGAGAATCGACTGGTGGCACAATTTCTAGTTACAAAGGAATGTATCCAACAGAACAAGAGATTTTTGAAAACGGAAATCCTTCAACAATTTCACTTTCTTGCTACGGTGTATCTGTTAGTCTAAAATGATAAAAACTCTTTTATATACTTATCGAATTCCTGTCATTTTATACATGGCAGGAATTCTTTTTTTTGCTTGCGAGAATGACTTAGATTCCATTCAAAAGGTAACTTACGACCCAAATGCTCCTTCTGAAATAACTCGGGATCTAGTTCTTTTTTACAACGATTCTGGTTATGCAAAAATTCGAATATTTGCAAAGCTAGCTGAAACGTATCATTCACCTAAGCATATCACGAAATTAAAAGATGGGTTAAAGGTTGAATTCTACTCAGAAGATGGCCAAATAGTTTCTGAATTAACAGCTTTATATGGCCAAATAAACTACGAAACTGGAATTGTTATCGTTCGAGATTCAGTTGGATTACTTAACATTGAAAAGAAACAACGACTGGAAACAGAAGAACTATTCTGGAATCAAAAAGATAGCACGATCTATACAGATAAAAATGTCATTGTCAAATCAGACGATAATTCAATTAAAGGACGTGGACGTGGACTAAAAACAAATCAAAGTTTTAGTTATTACAAAATTTTACAGCCTGTCGGTAAATTCAACACGTCCAAATAAGATCTGAATAATTAATCTCAATCCTTTGATTCAAAATCAATCAACTATTTCGAATCAAGAATCCAATTATATCCATTGTCAATTATCAATTATCAGTTACCTTTATCTCAAAATATAGGTCTATGAATTTTTACAATAAAATAATGCTTTACTTTTGGTTGTTCACAGCCATCCTGATTTTCATTGTAATTACTTACCTTTCCATCACTGAAGGGTTCAAGAAATGGGCATTCTATTATGTTTTCGCGTTTCTAGCATTTTTGGCCTTCATCACGCGCAAATGGATGATGAAGAGAATGGAAAAACATTTACAATTTCTTGAAGAGCAAAAAAAAGCAGAAGGAAAGTAACCATTCGTCCTTCTTTATTCGCTTTAATCACAATAAGTTGTCAAAATCATACGGATTGAATAATTTTAACATTGCTGTGTAACAATCACATGATGTTAAGCGTCTTAAATTCAATGAAGTCATTAGCTAAAATCTTAGTACTAATTTTTATCCTAACGGGTGCACAGTCGTTTGGGCAACAATTATTAAAAGGCGTTGTTTCAGACGAAAATGGCATTTCCATTCCATATGCCAAATTATACGTCAAAAATGCAGCAGAAAATAGAACGATCTCAGATGCCAATGGTTATTTTGAAATGCGCCTATTCCAAGGAGAATACTTTCTTGTAATAACGGCTGAAGGATTTGATAACACTGAAGCATACGTTACAATTGACGAATCTACGGTGCATAAAAACTACCAACTTTTTCCTACTAAATTCATGGACTTGGAGGATGTTGAAGCATCAGCCAAAAAATCCAATCCAGGGAGAGATATAATGCTTAAAGTGGTTCAAAAAAGGGATACAATAAACCCTTGGAATTATCCACATACGGTGCAAGGATATACAAAAGCAACGGAAAATATTGAGCGTTTTGAAAGTAAAAGTGACAAGAAAAAACGTGAAAAAAAGGAAAATGAATTAAACGAAGACCTGGAAAATAATGACCCGAATGGAATTCATGATCCCTTTGCTGAACAGCGAAAAGCAGATGAAGAGTTTGCAGGAAATATGAATTTAATCGAAATCGATTTTACCAGACACTACGGTGGAAGGTTCGATATCAAAGAAATTCGAAACGCCTATGAAGAAAGGGCCGCAAAACAAACAAATCTGTATTATACAACAACAGTTAAATCGAATTTTAACTTCTTCGAAAATTTACTGCATTTAGACGATTTACATCAAACACCTGTAAGTTCACCTATTTCTGTTCCAGGAATCCTTTCGTATAAATATCGACTTGAAGAACAGTATGAAGAAAATGGTATCAAAATTCACAAGATTAAAATTATTCCAAGAACAATTTCAACAACAACACTAGAGGGCTATATTTATGTAATTGATTCCATTTGGCTCGTTCAAAAATTAGATTTGACAATGGAAAAAGGGAATTTATTGATTTACGATTATTTTACGATTCATCAAGAATTCGAGCATCCAGGAGACAGCATATGTGTTTTATCAAGTCAAATTCTAGAATACGGCGTTAAATACAAAGATCAAGCTTCTACATGCATTACAACAACAAATTTCTCAGATTACAATTTCAATCCCAACTTTCCGCCAAAGTTTTTCAATAATGAACTGTCCGTTACTGAACAAAATGCTTATGACAAAGATTCAACATATTGGAAGGAAAAAAGAAAAAGTGAATTATCACCTGAAGAAATAAAATACATCGCAGTGCGTGATAGTATTTACGACTACCAACACCGAACAGAATATTTAGATTCAGTGGATAAAGTATTTAATAAAGTTACAGCTCTTAAAGTACTTTGGTTTGGAATTGATCATAGAAATAGAGCGAAAAAAACTCAATGGTCAATTAGCTCTATCGCAGGACTCTTGCGACCTATTTACATCGCTGGGCCCCGTGTAGCACCAAGTTTTTCCTATTTCAAAAAATGGGAAAGCGAACGCACTTTTGACAGTGACTATGAAGCTTCAATTGGAATTTTGAATGCCGATATTAAAGGAAGTATGGGACTACATTTTAGATATAATCCGTATCATTTTGGAACGGCTCATCTTAAATTTTCACATGATTTTGACGCAATTCGTGGTTACGATGCCATAACTCAAATATATAAAAGAGATAACTTTATAGAAGTTACCAATATCACATTTGGAAATGATTATGAATTGGCCAATGGTCTATACTTGGATGCTGAATATTCATTTACTGAACGGCGAAGCATCAAAGACTACAAATTTTTGAACACTGATGACTTTCTTCCGAACAATGACCCGACCGAATTTGAAAATTATCAAGCATCTATTTTTAATGCGACATTAAGTTTCACGCCAAACCAAAAGTACATGCGTGAACCGAAACGAAAAGTTGTATTAGGCTCAAAATGGCCAACTTTTTATCTTTATTATGAAAAGGGTATTCCTAAAATGTTCGGAAGTGATGTTGACCATGATTATTTAGCCGCTGGAATTTTGCATACGTTTAAAATTGGAACCATTGGTACTTCCAGCTATCATGTTAAGGGAGGACAATTTTTAAATAATAAAACAGTTAAAGACGCTGATCAAAAATTTCAACGAAGAAGTGATCCAATTTGGTTTTCCAATCCGCTTTATTCCTTTCAAGGCCTAGATTCTACCCTGCCTACTCAAAAGTTGTACGGTGAAGCCCACTTTGTTCATCATGATAATGGAGCAATGATTAACAAAATACCTTTCATGAAGAAAACGCGCATTGGACTCGTCTTTGGCGCTGGAATTCTTTACGTTCCTGAACGGGATTGGCTGCATTACGAAGTTTTAGCAGGCTTGGAACGGAATTTTAAATTTTCAAAAAGAAGATTGAGAGTTGGTTTGTACGGAACTTTCTCAGATAGTAATCATACCAAACCTCGTCCCGGTTTCAAAGTTTCATTCGCAGTCTTAGACAACCGTAATTTGAAATGGAATTTTTAAGGGTAGAAATCCGTAAATAGTTGACCTTTGTATTTCCAAACCTTATATTTGTTTAAAATGTTATCGTATGTACGGAAAAATGAAAGACTTTCTTCAAACTGAACTAAAGTCAATTGAAGAAGCAGGAATTTATAAAAGAGAACGTATTATTACTACTCCACAAGGTGCGAATGTTCATGTGAGCACAGGAGAAGATGTTGTCATTATGTGTGCTAACAATTACCTAGGACTTTCATCACATCCTGATGTCATTCAAGCGTCAAAAGATGCCTTAGACAGTCACGGATTTGGAATGTCTTCAGTTCGTTTTATTTGCGGTACACAAGACATACATAAAGAATTAGAAAGTAAAATCGCAAAGTTTTACGGTACTGAAGATACCATTTTGTACGCAGCAGCTTTCGACGCGAATGGTGGCGTATTTGAACCATTATTTGGTGCTGAGGATGCGATTATTTCTGATGAATTAAATCACGCTTCGATTATTGATGGAATTCGTTTATGCAAAGCAGCAAGGTATCGCTACAAACATTCAGACATGAATGATTTAGAAGAGCAATTAAAAAAAGCACAAGATCAACGATTTAGAGTTATTGTTACAGACGGTGTTTTCTCAATGGATGGAGATATCGCAAAAATGGATCAAATTTGTGATTTAGCAGATAAATACGATGCACTTGTGATGACAGATGAATGTCACTCTGCTGGATTTATTGGAAAAACTGGTAGAGGTGTTCCTGAACATTGTGGAGTTTTGGACCGTGTTGATATTATTACTGGAACTTTAGGAAAAGCGCTTGGTGGTGCAATGGGAGGATATACAACAGGCAAGAAAGAGATCATTGACATGCTACGTCAGCGTTCTCGACCTTACTTGTTTTCAAATTCTCTGGCTCCTTCAATTGTTGGTGCTTCAAATAAAGTCTTTGATATTTTGACTTCAACAACTGAATTACGTGACAAACTAGAAGAAAATACAAAATACTTTAAAGAACGAATTATTGCTGCAGGATTCGATATCAAACCGGGAGATTCACCTATCGTTCCGATTATGTTATACGATGCTGCTTTGTCTCAACAATTTGCCGATTTACTATTGAAAGAAGGAGTTTATGCAATCGGATTCTTTTACCCAGTTGTTGCGAAAGGAGCTGCGAGAATTAGAACTCAAATTTCTGCAGCACATACTCAAGCTGATTTAGACAAGGCGATTGCAGCATTCATCAAGGTTGGAAAAGAATTAAAGGTGATTTCTTAATATTCTCTTTAGGAAAGATTAACAAGTTAAACTATTTATTTTTATCTTAAAGGACTATTTTTGTTTTCTATGAAATCTATTGCCCTTTCTTTATTGTTGGTCTTCACTACTTTTACAGTAGTGCTGTCAACCTATTATTTATGGCAAGAAGCAGATTTTCAAGTAGCAATGCCCATTGAAGAGGAAGAGGATCACAGTAAAGAAACATCAGTTCCGTTTAAAGCAATTTTTGATTCTGGTCGTGAATTACTTGGACTTTTGGCTCTGGAAGAAGCAGAAGCTGTCTCGAAAGTGGACGTTCATAGAAGTTATGACGATGTTTATCTAAATTCTCCATACTCCCCTCCTGACGTGATGTAAATATTGAATTCAAAATCAAATATTTACTTTTTATCACATTTATAATGAAAAATTTTATTGCCAACTGGCGTAGCGATTTGCCGTCCAGTTTAGTTGTTTTTTTGGTCGCGTTGCCTCTATGTTTAGGTATTGGATTGGCCTCAACCAACATTGAAGGAATTAACGGAATGCCTAATGTCTTCTCTGGAATTATTGCCGGGATCATAGGAGGAATTGTTGTTGGATCCCTCAGTGGAAGTAGAGCTGGAGTCTCTGGACCTGCCGCTGGATTAATTACTATTGTTCTAGCTGCCATTGTAACACTAGGTAGCTTTGAAGCCTTTTTAGTTGCTGTTGTATTTGCTGGAATTATCCAAGTTATTGCGGGATTTTCAGGCCTCGGAATTATCGGTAACTACTTTCCTTCATCTGTTATTAAAGGAATGCTTGCGGCAATCGGTATTACATTAATATTGAAAGAAATACCTCATGCAGTTGGTTACGATAAAGATTTCTTTGGAGACGAAGCGTTTATTCAAGCAGATGGTCACAATACTTTTTCCGAGCTAATGTATGCAATGGGATCATTGAATAGTACTGCTATTTTAATAGCCGCAATTTCTATCGCCATCATGATTCTATTTGAGCGTAAGTTCATGAAAAAAATCAAATTGTTCCAGTTTATTCCAGCAGCACTGATTGTTGTTCTAGTTGGTATCGGTATAAATTTGGGGTTAAAATTATCGGAGTCGAATTGGACATTGGCAAGCGAGCATTTGGTAAGTCTACCTAGAGCAGCAAACATCGATGAATTTATTGGATTTTTAAGCTTTCCGGATTTTAGCTTCCTAACGAATCCCAATGTATATGTAATTGCATTAACTATTGCCTTAATAGGTAGTTTAGAGACACTTTTAAGTGTTGAAGCTACTGATAAATTAGATCCAGAGAAGCATACCACTCCAACAAATCGAGAATTGAAAGCACAGGGAGTTGGAAATATTGTTTCAGGACTGCTTGGTGGACTTCCGATTACACAGGTAATTGTAAGAAGTTCGGCAAATATCAATGCTGGATCGAAATCGAAAGTCTCTGCTATCGTGCACGGTATTTTATTAATGGTTACTGTTATTTTTATCCCGCACATTTTAAATTTAATTCCACTTGCATCGTTAGCTGCAATTCTAATTATGATTGGATATAAATTGGCTAAAATCAAATTGTTTCAGCAGTTGTATAAGCAAGGTTGGGATCAATTTTTACCATTCTGTGCGACTATAATTGGAGTTCTTTTAACAGATCTTCTTATGGGAATTGGAATTGGAATTGCATTTGCAGTCTTCTTTATCCTAAAGAAAAACTACCACAACAACTTCATCGAAGTAGAAAGTAATGAAGGTGGAAAAACACAAACGGTTTTAACTCTATCAGAAGAAGTCTCCTTTTTAAACAAAGCAGGTTTTGTTCATGCGTTTACTCATGTTCAAGATGGATCCACATTGATTATTGATGGAACCAAATCCAAAACAATTGACTTCGATGTACTTGAGTTGATTCATGAATTCAACGAATTTGGTTCAGTGGAAAAAAACGTTGATTGTAAGCTAATTAATATTCCTCAAATAGGGAATGAAATATCAGTTCAAACTCCTTTTTCAACTTGGAATCAATTTAAATCCAAAGAAGAATGGGCGAAACTTGTAGAATTCCCTAAAGGAACGACGGACCAAATTGTTATACTTGAATTAAAGAATATCAAAATAAATGAAACTCTAAATTCGCTTCTTAATACACTTCCAAAAACGCGAATAGTTGTGTTGAAAGCGAATGGAATTGATCTTTTCACTGAAGAAATTGCAAAAGACCTCAGCGAAGGATTAACTTTTCTAAAATCGAAAAACGTTCACTATAATTTGGTAGGTTTATCTGAAAAATCGAAAAATCAATTAACTCAACTAAGTATAATTCCTAATTTGGTAAAGGAAGAAGATACATTTAATGAATTTAGCAACTGCATCTTAAACATCTCGTTTGAAATGCAAAATAAAACAATCTCTTAAAAAATAAAAAAATGGAAAATTATTACAAGTCGCTTTTAGACAATAACAAGGCATGGGTCGCAGAAACATTAGAAAAAGACGCGTCATATTTTGATAACCTTGCAAAAGGACAACAACCTCCAGTTTTATGGATTGGATGTGCAGATAGTCGTGTTCCTGCCAATCAAATTATAGGAGCTCAACCTGGTGAAGTTTTCGTTCACCGTAATATTGCTAACATGGTCATTCACTCAGACATCAACATGTTGAGTGTTTTGGATTACGCCGTTAACGTTTTAAAAGTAAAACATGTTATTGTATGCGGTCATTATGGATGTGGAGGTGTTCAAACAGCGATGACCAACAAACAAGTCGGAATTATTGACAACTGGATCAGACATATCAAAGACGTATATCGTTTCCACAAAGATGAATTAAACGCAATTTCTAATGAGCAAGAGCGTTTTGATCGCTTTGTTGAATTAAATGTATTTGAGCAAGTTCAAGATTTAGCCAAAACATCTATTATCCAAAATGCTTGGGAGCGTAAACAAGAAATCCATTTGCATGGTTGGGTATATGGAATTAACAATGGAATAATTAAAGATTTGGACATTACATTAAGAGACAATCATTCTCTCGAAGTGGTTGATCAAGTTGGTGTTTAATCTTTTTAATGGAATTGCGTAACTTAGTCCCGATGCAAACCATCGGGACTTTTTTATGGAAACAATATCTATTATTAGAATGCTACAAGATGAATTTGAAGCTGCAAGAAATAAAAATCATGCACTTCAAATGGAAGCATATATGAAACACAATTTCAAATTTATTGGAATTAAATCACCCCAAAGAAGAGCATTACAAAAACCATTTCTTGATACTTTTCACACTACACTTTCCGTTCAAAGCAAGTGGCAAATTATCTTTGAATTATGGAAAAAAGAAGAAAGGGAATACCAATTATTGGCGATGGATTTATTGAATAAATTCAAAAAATCAGAATTTTCTATTACAGATATTGTGCGATTTGAACGACTGATTCTCGAAAAATCTTGGTGGGATTCTGTCGATACAATTGCCTCAAATGCGCTCGGAATTTATTTTAAACAATTCCCAAATCAGCAAAAAATCATAACTCAAAAATGGGGGGACTCAAGTAATATTTGGTTAATGCGCTCGTGCTTAATCTTCCAACTTAAGTATAAAAATGATGTTGATTTCGAGTTATCATCAAGTTTAATTCGCAAATTTCAATTTAATAATGAGTTTTTCATTCAAAAAGCAATTGGATGGAGTTTGCGACAATACTCAAAATTTAACCCTGAAGAAGTACGTGATTTTTTATCCAAAAACAAACTTTCCGGTTTGGCAACCAGAGAAGCCTCCAAGTACCTCAATTGAATTTCGTAATATTGCTCAACTAAAAATTTATACATGGCTTTAATAAAAACTTGTCGCGGACATGCTCCGAAATTTGGAATTGATTGTTGGTTCGCCGAGAATGCCACAATTGTTGGTGATGTTATAATGGGAGACGAATGTTCTGTTTGGTTCAGTGCAGTTATTCGCGGTGATGTAAATTCAATTGTAATTGGCAACAAAGTGAACATTCAAGACGGAGCAGTCATTCATTGCACGTATGAAAAAACTAAGACCATTTTAGGGAATAATGTTTCTATAGGCCACAATGCTTTGGTTCATGGTTGCACAATTGAAGACAACGTACTTATCGGAATGGGTTCCATTGTTATGGATGATTGTTATATCGAATCGGGTTCAATAATTGCTGCTGGAGCAGTTTTATTGGAAGGCACACGCGTTGAAGCCGGTTCAATTTGGGCAGGGGTACCAGCAAAAAAGGTAAAGAACATTTCGCCAGAATTATTCGAAGGAGAAGTGATGCGCATTGCGAATAATTATAAGAAATACGCGAGTTGGTTTAAGGAGGGAAATTAAACCATAAATAAAGTAATTGAACTAAACAACTTCTCAAACTTGAACCAATTAACTATCATTTTTCTTCTATTGTTTTGTAAAGGATTGAACCCTTCAATTGCTTTTAGCCAAACAAATTCTCAATTAGAAATAATGGATAGTTCGACATATGCTTCAAAACTAGATAGTTTTAAGTTGAAATTCTCTAAGAATAAAACGGTTATCAAGGAGTACGAATTAGCCACCTATATAGCCTTATCTTATTATCCAGAATTGAGCGCTACTAGAATTAGTTTCAAAAAAGCCAAAATCAAAACTACACTCAATGCAAGACCATCTCTTGGATCTTTACTCTTTCGTTCCAGAAAAGATAGAAACTATGTGATTCGAATAAACAATACCGTTAAAGACAGCATAATTGACTTTAAAAACATACCGTTTAATGCAAAAGTGGGATTGTTAGGACATGAATTTGGTCATATTTCAGACTATAAGGACAAAACAATTTTTCAAGTTATGAAAAGACTTTTTGCCTATTCTTCGAAGAAGTCGAAAGCTAAATTTGAAAAAGAAATTGACCTGATAACCATTAAAAAAGGGCTTGGTTGGCAGTTACATGCCTGGGCGAATTATGTGTTAAATGAATCAAATGCATCCACAAAGTACAAGGTGTTTAAAAAAGAAATTTACCTTACTCCCGAACAAATAAAGTCACTTTTAGTTACAAAAAAGTAACTGCTTAATTCAAATCGAATCAAAAAAAATACACTTCCTATGAAGTGCATTTTAAAATAAATTTATTTCATTTTCTCCACTTTGGAGTCCTTTCTATTTTTAAACTCTTCCTTGCTCAGAAAACCATTTTGGTCGGTATCAATTTGTTTAAATCGCTTAGAGTAATCACCTTTAGCTGGCTCTTTTTCGTTTTTTTCTCGAATAGCTTCTCTGTAATTAGCAAATTCTTCTAGACTTAATTGACCATCCTTATTGGTGTCTATTTTTTCAAATTTCGCTTCTTTATTTTTCGGAGCTTCTTGTGCATTCACAGAACTGAATGTAATTAATCCCAATCCTAATGTCACTGTTTTTAAAATGTTGTTTTTCATAATCTAACTTTTAAATGATTCCCTCCTAAGACACTGTCTCTTATACACATCTCCGAGC
>CAJXRM010000072.1 GCA_913059205.1 uncultured Flavobacteriales bacterium | reverse complement strand
GTCGGCAGCGTCAGATGTGTATAAGAGACAGGTGTAAAGCTCACGAAACAAGGTTTACAAGTCAATACCAAAAATGTTGGTCAAGTAGACGGCCCAATTGAAATAAACGCTCTCATTGGCGATTCTGTTGTTGAAACAATTTGGGTTGAGCCAGGAAACAAAAAAAACAGCACAATAATCAATACCAATTTACCGGATGAAATTCGAATTGACCATGGAAAGGACATTCCTGAAATGAGTCGTCAGAACAATTCATGGAGTCGTGAACGTTTATTCAATCGTTTTGAACCTTTGAAATTTGAATTCCTTATTGGCGACCATGAATCTGAGCGAACACGCGTTTTTTGGACACCAACGATTGCTGGAAATTTTTACGATAAATTTATGTTAGGAGCAGCAATACATAATTATGGTGCTCCAACAAGTAAATTCAATTACATCGTAGCTCCCTTCTACTCTTTTGGGCGTCAAATGGTTTCTGGAATGAGTGATTTCAATTATACATTTCTTCCTAAGAAGAACCTGAAAACCTCGCGTTTCGGAATATCATTAAAGTCATTTAAAAACGATTCAACTTATCGAAAAAACGATTCTTACTTTGTTTCAGTTGCTCCATATTGGATTGCGAAAATTGGAAATCGAAAGGACAAATCACATGTTAGTCAATACATCAAAGTTCAAACGATTTACAAAAAGGACAAAGTAGGACCAACTCACTTGGAACGATTGGGAGCTTATGTTGAATACAATTTGGATTTCACTAAGGTTGATCACAATGTCAATTTTAAATTGCGAAACGAGTATTATACAGACGCGCATAATTCTGATGAAATGGCTAGAATTTTAGTAGAATCTACCTATCGATTCCGTTACATGAAGAAAAAAATGAATCGTTGGATAGAATTGCGTGGATTTGTAGGGCTCACCTATTTAAATAAATTTGCTTTGACAAATGCTTATCAATACAGTATGTCGCTATCCGGTGCAGACGGGCAACAAGATTTGTTTGTTGATGAATACTATTTCGGCAGAAATGAAACCCAAGGAATTTGGTCGCAACAACGCGATGAAAACATGGGAGGATTTAAAAGCACAAGCTGGTATGGTACAACAGCCTATACGATGGCAACTGCGAATATCTATTTCCAATTTCCGTTTAAGCCAAACATTTTTGGTGTTTTTGCAGATTTTGGCACCTTTTACAATGGAACATCTTTCAATGGAGCCATGAATACTGGACTTGCTTTACGTTTAGGTAAAGTGTTTGGAGTTTACTTTCCTTTATGGATGAGTAAGCAAATGGATGATGCATACACGTCTAAAAACTATGCAGAACGCATCCGCTTCACATTGAAAATGAACATTCAAAATAAGCCGTTGAATTTTATGAAATTGTTGAATTAAGCAAACTCAGACAATTCCAACCAACGGTCCGTTTTTGCTTCCAATTCAGCAACAACTTCTGCAATTTTAGTTCCTGCCTCCATTAGTTCTTCATTTGATGTTTCACCGTTTGAAAGAATTGCGGTCAATCGTTCTTTTTCTTCTTCCAATTGTTCCATTTCTTTCTCCAAACCGTCAAATTCAGCTTGTTCCTTGTACGACAGTTTCTTTTTTTCTGTTGGAGTTGATTTCTCAATTTTCTCTTCGTTGATGATATTTTCTTGTATCGGTTTTTCAACTTCCTTTCCGTCTCGAATGTCTTGTTGTTGCTCTTTCAAGTTTTTACGGTAAACCGTATAATTTCCTAAAATATCATTTACTTTCCCTTCTCCTTCAAAAACGAATAAATGATCCACCATTTTATCCATGAAATACCTGTCGTGCGAAACCACAATCAAACAGCCCTGGAAATTTCTTAGGTAATCTTCCAATACAGACATTACAAAGATATCCAAGTCATTAGTAGGCTCATCTAAAATTAAGAAGTTTGGATTTTTCATCAAAACAGTCATCAATTTCAAACGACGTTTCTCTCCCCCACTCAACTTGTGAACGAAATTGTAATGCATACTTCTAGGAAACAAAAATTTCTCTAAGAAGTGTGCTGCTGTCATCTGACGCCCCTTCTCCAATGGTATGTATTCGGCAATATCGCGAATCACGTCAATTACTTTTTGGTCTTCAGAACACTCAAGTAATTCTTGATTATAATAGCCAAAAACAACTGTTTCTCCAGTTACAATTTTTCCCGCGTCCACTGGCTCCAAGCCCATCAACATATTCAAAAAGGTCGATTTTCCCGTACCGTTATTTCCAACTATTCCCAAACGTTCCTTTCGCTGAAAAGAATAGCTCATTTTGTTCAAGATTTTTAAATCACCGAACGACTTAACAACGCTGTGCATTTCTAAAATCTTTGTTCCCAAGCGTTCCATTAAAACAGGAATATCAATTTCGTCTTTATCTATGCGTTGACTAGCAACTTTTTTTACATCGTGAAAAGATTCAATTCTTGCCTTTTGCTTGGTACCTCTAGCCTTTGGTTGACGACGCATCCACTCCAATTCTTTTTTGAAGTGATTCTGAGCTTTCCCAATTGTAGATTCCAATTGTTCTTGTCGCTCTGCTTTTTTCTCCAAATAATAAGAGAAATTTCCTTTGTATTTGTAAATCGTTTGATCCTCGAGTTCAAGAATCGTATCGCAAACAACTTCTAAGAAATACCTGTCGTGCGTGACCATCAATAAAGTCGATTTAGATTTTGAAAGGTATTCTTCCAACCATTCAATCATGTCCAAATCCAAGTGATTGGTAGGCTCATCCAAAATCAAGAAATCAGGTTCAGAAATCAATGTTTTCGCCAAGGCAACACGCTTTTTCTGTCCACCCGAAAGTGTATCAATTAGCTTGGAAGTATCGTCTAATTTTAGCACTGAAAGTATCTGTGCAACTTTCACTTCGATGTCCCATGCATTTAACTCCGTCATGGCACCAAATGAATCTTCGATTAGCTTTTCATCACCAGAAGACATCGCAATATTGTATGCTTTTACAGCTTGAAGCTCAGGTAAATCATGAGAAAAAACTTCGGCCATAATCGAATTATTTGGATTCAAGTTTTCACTTTGTTCCATAAACGCGACCCGAATATCATTTCTAAATACAATTCGGCCACCATCAATTTGCTCTTTCCCCATCAACGAACGCAACAAGGTTGTCTTGCCGTTTCCGTTTTTTGCGACAATTGCCACTTTCTGACCCTGGTCAATTCCAAAGGTCAAATCCTCAAAAATGATTCTATCACCAAATGATTTAGTGAGATTCTCTACCGATAAATAATTCATAATATTAACGAAGTCGATCCAAAGAATCGAGTAACTTCTTGTCTCTTTTTATTCCCGTGTTGGCAAGGAAAGTGAAGGGAAATCCAACAACAAACAATAAAAACCCAAGTCCCAATTCACGACTTGCAGTTTCTTCATCCAGTAATTTATCGCCAAAATAACTCAAGATTATTATGGTTAAAAGCATTAAAAAATAAATTCCAAAAACAGAACGTCCTAATTTAAATTGTCGTTTTACATTTTTATACGACATTAAGGTGATAAAGCTTAACAAAATCAATGCGATTGTTCCCAAATAGAAGGGGAAAGTTTGCTGACCGATTAATTTTCCAGAAACCAGATCGTATTTCAGTATACCATACGAACTGAATGTAAAGCGTGTAGTTTCATTCACAAAACTGAATAATTCACTTCCTAAAGTGACGATAGTCAATAAAATAATTACCACTGCCAAATACACGGTTTGAATGCGTTGAATCATAACTTTTCCTATTAGTTATGCAAAGATAGTTGAAATTCGTCAGATGCGTGTAGAACGGGTCAATTCAATCGTTAATTTTATTAAATTTGGTTCATGACAAACTACATCTCTTCTATTTTCATCCTTTGCATATCTTTATTCGGGTTCACGCAAGAAACGGATGCGCGTTATTCATCTGAAAAAGAAATTTTTCCTTTTGGTGTTGTTGAATCAATTGATTCAAAAATTTTAAACGAGAAACGCGTTTTAAATATTTACTTGCCTCACGGCTATCATCCTGATTCGGTTGCAACTTATCATACCGTTTACGTTTTGGACGGTTCGGCTAACGAAGATTTCCCGCATATCGCTGGATTGGTGCAGTTTTTAAATATGTATCAACTCATGCCAAATTCAATTGTCGTTGGAATTGCCAATGTTGATCGCTATAGAGATTTCACCTCCTTGAGTAAGGTGAAAGAAGATGTGGAAGGAATTCCTAATAATGGTGGATTGGAAAAATTTATGTCATTTATTGAGAAGGAAGTTCAACCGCTTATTGCTAAAAACTACAAAGTGAATGACCACCGAACAATTATTGGACAATCGCTTGGTGGACTGCTCGCAACTGAAATCTTAATGGCAAAACCAGAATTGTTTAGCGATTATATTATTGTCAGTCCTTCTTTATGGTGGAACGATATGGCTCTTGTCAATTCTGCACACAATCACTTTAAGAATCATCAAGAACTTGAAAAAAGAATTTTTGTATCAATGGGTAAAGAGCATCCTGTGATGCATGAAGTTGCTGATAAACTGGTAGATGCTATTCGAAAGTCGGGTAATGAAAAAATTACGCTTTTCTACCAACCAATTCTAACAGAAGATCATGGAACGATACTTCACAAAGCAGTTTATGCGGCTATGGAAACATTTTATCCCAAAGAAAAAGAATAGAAATGGCTCTTTTTATTGATAAAACAGTTGAAGGAGGAGGAAAATCGATTCAACTTGAAAAAGGTGAATACGAAAATTGTACGTTCAGTGATTGTGTTTTTACTGGGGAAAAACTAAGTCACTTTTCGTTTTCCGAATGCACATTTGAGCGGTGCGAAATAAGTTCGGTTGCAGTAGAAAACACCTCTTTCAAAGACATTACGTTTATTGATTGTAAAATGCTCGGCATTCAATTTGAAAATGCAAATCCATTCCTGTTTGAAGTTGAATTCAGCGAATGTCAGTTAAATTTATCGTCTTTTTATCAGGTTAACTTAAAGCAAACAAGCTTTATAAATTGCAGCTTAAAGGAAGTAGATTTTACAGAGGCAAATCTAACGGAATCAAAATTCATAGAATGCGATTTAGCGCTCGCCGTTTTTGATCGCACCAATCTTAATCATTCAGATTTAATCACCGCGTACAATTTTCAAATTGATCCAACGAATAACAATGTAAAAAAAGCCTCGTTTTCAAAAGAAGGTGCTTTGGGGTTATTAGCTCCGTTCGATGTTATTGTGAAATAGTAAATTGGCAAAAATATTCACCTCGTTTTTATTAAAAGGTCATTTCAATAGCTCCAAAAGCTGAGTAATCGACTTTATATGTAATAAAGAAGAAGAAATATTATATTCCAAATGTTGGAGTTGACTCCCACTAATAAGCACCTGTGAATTTTTAGTAAATGTTTGAAGAATAGAATGAATTTTTTCGAAATTCTTCTCGCTAATCCTAGCTACAAAAGTAGTAATAACAACCTGTGGTTTTAACTGATTATAAGCAGCTTCCAATTCTTTAATCGGCACCCTTTGTCCAAAATAAAAACATCTGTACCCACTCTTTTTTAAAAGGTAATAATAGAGAAGAATACTAAACTCATGCTCTTCATTATCATGTAAAAACAAAAGAGCTGTCTTATCAGGATGCGAATCAATCTTTAAACTTTCAATATTAAAAATAATAAAGCCCTTTAAAATGTTTGAAAAATAATGCTCGTGAATTATGTCAATTGAATTTACATGCCAAAGCTGACCGATTTTTTTTAGCAAAGGCAACACAATAGAATTATACATTTCAATGAGACTTGTACGCTCTAATTCAGCGTTCAAAATTTCATTAATTTTATCTCCATCGAATTCTAAAATAAGCAGCGTCAATGCATCTACTACCGATTGGTTTTCTGTTTTCGGAACAATTATAAGCGATTTTGCCGCATCAATAATTTCAGAATCGCTAAGCAGAGCTATCTTGGATATTTTTAATCCCGAGTTATAAAGTAAATTAATATTTAGAATTTTCTTTAAATCATTTTCGCTGTAATATCGGATTTTTGTATCTGTTCTCTTTGGCTCTAATAAGCCATAACGTTGTTCCCAAATACGAATCGTATGAGCTTTAATTTGCGTAAAATTTTCCAGGTCTTTTATGCTGTACCTTACCTCTGCCATTGTTTATTTATTTAAAGAAAACATTCAACAAATTTAATTTAATTATGGATGACTAATTAGTCAACTACTGTTTTTTTCTAATTCTAAAATCAACAATTATTCCTATTGATGGCTGAATAGTTCCTGAGCTATTTTCAATTGTTTTTACTAGATAACGTGAAGCATCATTTGGATCAGTTTGTGGATTTCCTAAATCATCCCGTTGAACCAATAGAATAGGTGCCGTTGTTGCTTTGAAGTTGTATACATTTTGAATATCCAAGTATAACGTCAATGACCATTTCTCAAAGCTAAAACGCTTATCTATCCTAATATTTAGATTATGATAGCTACCTCCTCTATTTTGGTTTAATTGATTATAATCTAAAACTCCAGAGTTGTTAACATCCCAGACTTGAGTAAGGGAAGAAGTCTCCAGGTCGTAAGGGGTAAAAGGAGAGCCCCCCGAAAAAGTCCACCTGAATCCAACTTCCCAATTTTTTTTGAATCTTTTACCGCCAGTAATTGAAACAATGTGTTTACTATCCCATGTTGATGGAGCATATTGTCCATTCTTAGTTTTAAACTCTGAATTCACATAGGTATAAGCAACCAAACAATAGAAGCCTTTGATTAATTTCTGCTGATACAAAAACTCTAATCCATATGAACGCCCAGTTGAAGTAGATGAAACTTCTTCATTTCCAACAACACCAAAGTCGGCACCTAGATTTGCTAATGAAATAGAGTCTGTAATTGAGAACGGATAATAATTGTATTTTTTATAAAAACCTTCTAGTGAAAACTTAGATTCAAAATTTGAAATAAATGAGCTGCCTACAACGAAGTGATCGGCTTGAATGTAACGCAGGCTGTTTTCCTTATTTTTTAGCACTCCAGAATTGTCTCTATATCCAAGTATAGTATAAGATGGAAGTTGATTGTAACGCGCAACACTACCACTAAAGGATAAACTCTTCGTTGCGGCAAAGTTTATCAAAACGGAAGGCGATAGCTGATTTAACGGATTAGTCATTGACTTAGAATACGTATTGAAATCCGTTCTTATTCCTACACTTAAATCTAGTTTTTCCTTAAAAAAAGATCTGCTTACTTGGGCGAATCCAGCAAATTTGTGTAAATCCAAATTAGATGTTACATCAATAATGGTTGGCTGATTTCCAATTATTATATTATTGTATGTGTTAGATTGGTATCGCGCATATTCATATCCAAAACCTGAAAGAACCTTAAAGCCTTCTTTTAACCATGTATTTTCAAACCTAAATTTATTTTCAGCTTCAAAGGATGAGTAATCGAAAATTAAGTTTTCTGGATTCTCAATGTTGTTCTCATATTTCTGAGAAGTGTTATTGAGCATATTTCTACTAAGGATAAAACGCTGATTACTCTTATCACTGTAATGTAGATAATTAACTCCTATTGTATAATTCCACTGATTTTGGGATGGAATATTATCCAAAAAATAGTCGTTTAATTCGCGCTTTTCCTCGTCCGTAATACCTTCATTTACTTTAGTATTTAACACAAACTTATCCAAGGCACCTAATCCTATAAAAGATATTTTATTCTTGTTGTTTATTTTATAATCTATCTTAAACTGACTATCATTATATGTAGGTAAAAATGGAAGTTTTAAAACCGAAAATAAAAGTTGTAAATAAGATCTTCTCACTGAAAAAATGAAGGAAGTCTTTTTACCAAGAGGTCCATCTAACGTCAAGGCCACATCGCTAGATCCTACGGCTAAATTTGTAATCAAATCATCTTTGTTACCTTCCTTTTGTCTAAAATTAATCACAGAACTCAATCCGCTACCATATTGAGCAGGGAATCCGCCTGAATAAAAATCGATTCCTTGAAGAAAATTAATATTCAATAAACCGACTGGTCCTCCACTACTCCCTTGTGTTGCAAAATGATTGATATTTGGCACTTCAATTCCATCGAGATAAAACTTATTTTCATTTGGAGAACCACCGCGAATTATTACATCATTTCTAAAAGATGCCGGACTAGCAACGCCAGGAAGAGCCTGAAGCACTTTACTGGCGTCACGATTTGCACCAGGTAATCGTTCAATTTCAGCCGAACTCAATTTTTTAAAGGATAGTGGAGATTCAATAGATCTACTAAAAGCACTTGCTTTCACTGTCACCTCGGCTTGATCAAGAACAATTTCTTCGAGTCTTAAATCTACTTGAACAGAACGAGTATTCGTAACGTTGATATCATCAATGATTAATTCTTTATAACCGTAAACCGAAACTTTGAGGGTATAAAGTCCAGGCTCTATTCCATCAATTGAATAGCGACCGATAGAATCTGAAAAGGATCCTTTCTGAACTCCAACCAATTGAACTTTTGCAAATTCAATCGGATTGTTGTTAACAGAATTAAAAACTCCCCCTTCAATTTTTCCGATTTGTGCAAAAGAAAAATAAGAACTAAAAATTGCAAAAAATAAAACGATTGACTTCATGAAGCAGTATTAAAAATTTTCAACGGTGTAATCAGTTCGAATGAGTCTTTCCAACTTCTCATACTTCAAAGCCATTTTTTCATTTGGTAGATCATCTTCATGCCATATTATTTTTTTTCCAAAGGTACCAGTCAATCGTTCAAAGAAATTCTCTCTTTGTTTAAGCGCGATAAAATTTGAGTTAATTGCAGAGTTCGCATTGATTATAGGCTCATTTTTCGACGGAGTTCCCATAGTGTCAAATACAGCAGGAAGCTCCGAAATGGGTAATTGATGGTTTCTTATAAATCGGCGCAAGGACTTATTTTGAAATGGGTCTGTCGCCAATGCAATTTTATTAAATCCATTTTTCTTAGCAACTTGATAAGAATAGTATACATTCTCCGTACTGTGCTCTGCGATTGTATCCAAAAAAATATGTTCAGCTGGAATTCCCAGTTCAATAGCATATTTCGCCATGATTTTCGCTTCAACATATTTTGAATGAACAGACCCTCCAGAGTATATGATGTTTTTGGCTAAATCATTTTCATAAAGGTAAACAGACCAATAAACTCGGTAGTTCATTGTCGTACTCCATGACTCTCCATTATATGGGTGACCAGGTACGATTACAGCATCATAAGGCTCCGAAATACTGGCCTCCGCCAGTGCTTCTCTAGGTTGATGTCTTATGAATCCACAACTAGCGGCAAACAGTGATACTAAAAATAAAAAACTAACTACTTTCATTGGGTTTTGTTTAATTTGATTCGCCTGGATTATTTTTTGTAATCTAAAAGTTCAATAATGACCTCGTTTTTTCTATTTAAAAGCTGATAAGGAGGGTTGTATCCCAAAAAAAAATAACCTTCTTGAAACCCAATTTCCTTCTTGATAAGAGCAGCTTTTAATTCCAAGTATTTTTCTTCAAGAATGTCATCTGATGCCCATCCTGAAAACGAAATAACTGCCACCGTTTTTGGAGGTTGAACAGTTAAATTTATTTGCTCATTATTCGGTCGAGGTAAATCCTCGAATCTCATGCTTGGAGGCATAATGAAACTCATTTTAGAATTCCTCCCCATTTCCATTTGAACAGGAGATGTCATAGCAATTTGAGTTTTATTACTGTTGCCACCAAAAATATAAGAGGCAATCCTTCTAAACCCAATACGAGAGTTTTCATCGTAACTATTTTTATCTAGTTGAGTTGAGGCCAACGCCAATTCTGGATATTGCCTGACTTCGAATTCATTAAAAACTTCAATAGTTTCATACGGAATAGAACCTGTATCTGATGCTTTTTTTATAATGACCACTTGAGATATTACGAACGATATTATTAATACAAAAAATGTAATTAGAAAATATTTCATGATGCTTTTATATTAAGAGCTGCCTTAGCACAAGGCAGCTCAGGAGAGTAATCCAATTTATATTTTAGAAAACTTTACAATTTTAGCCTCTTCATCACCCAAAAGAGTAAGGTAATAATCACCATTTGGCAATGTAGAAATATCAGTGGCTATAGTTAATTGTTTTTCAATCAATTGAGATTTTAAAATTCTTCCATTCATATCAGATATTTGAAACTCTTTAACGAAAGCCTGCTCAAGTTGGATCGTAATTTGATCTGAAGTTGGATTTGGATAAATTAGAATTGAACCTTCATTCAATTCATTCAAACTTGCCAATGAAGGCACTAAAACAGCATCAATTACATGCACTACTCCATTAGCGACAGTCAGATCTGGTGTTGTAACATTTGATGAGTTTATCATTACTCCTGTTGTCAAATCAACATTTACAGTTTGCCCATTCAAAGTAGGAACTGGTCCATTCGATAAATCTGTTGATAATACAGTCCCTGAAACTACGTGATATAATAATATATCTGCCAATTCAGGATGCGCTAAGACCCCATTAAGATCAGTTCCTAAAGCTGTTGCTAAGTCATCAAAAGCCTGGTTTGTTGGTGCGAAAACCGTTAATTCAGCTAATGGATTTGTTAAACTAGGTAATAATTCCGCAGAAATAACCGCAGCTGTTAATGAAGTAAATCCATTATCAATTGCCACATCGACTACAGTTTCAAAAGGTAAAATAACAGCATTAATTACGTGCACATAACCGTTAGTAGCCATTAAATCAGCAGTGCTAACCATTGCTTGATTCACATATACTGAACCTGTTGAAGTCTTCGTCAACTTAATTGTATTTGTTGGACTCAACGCTGAAACTACATCACCATTATTCACCGCAGATGAAGCAACTGAACTTCCTAAAACATGATATAACAGTATATCTTGTAAATTCGGAAGTGCTAACAAACCATTAATATCAGTTCCTAAGGCAGTAGCAAGATCATCAAATGCTTGATTTGTAGGTGCAAACACACTTAGCGTTGCTAAAGGGTCTGTTAAACTAGGTAATAATTCTGCCGTAATTACAGCAGTAGCCAATGAAGTAAATCCATTGTCAAGCGCAATATCGACAACAGTTTCATTTGGTAATAATATGGCATCAACGGAATGCACATAACCATTGTCAGCCATTAAATCAGCTGCATTCACCATTGCATGGTTAGCGTAAACTGCTCCCATTGACGTTTTGGTTAATTTAATTGTGTTCGTAGTACTCAAAGCTACCACTACATCTCCGTTATTAACTGCTGAAGCTGGAACTGAGCTACCAAGAACATGATAAAGAAGAATATCTTGAAGATTTGGAAGAGCAAGTAATCCATTAATATCTGTTCCTAATGCTGCTGCTAATTGGGTGAAAGCATCATCATTTGGAGCAAAAACTGTTATTGCTGGTGAAGTTTGAAGAGCACTTTCCAACCCTTCTTGTAATATCGCTGCTTCTAAATAAGTGTGGTCAGGACTTGGAGCAATAATGTCGTCAAAGACATTTGTTTGAGAGAATGCGTTCATTCCAATTGCAACTAATGTTGCAGTTAAACCAATTGTTAATCGTTTCATAATGTTATTTTGTTTAATTATTATTTAAAATTGTTAAACAAATATACATCATAATGTTTAACTTAAACAAGAAAAAGTTAAACAAAAAGATGTTTTTTTTCTTACCGTTCGTAAATAACTGACTAGCAATCAATTATAAAGACTAAGCAAATTCAATAATTTTTGAGTTGTAAGAGAAAAAGTCTATTATTAGAAAATAAATCTGTTTTTTAGATCAAACATTGCCGTACAGCGCATTGACTATTTTTTAAAACATAATGGCTGTAAGTAGCACATTTAATTCAGATTTAATCACCGCACACAATTTTCAAATTGATCCAACGAATAACAATGTAAAAAAAGCCAAGTTTTCAAAAGAAGGTGCTTTGGGGTTACTGATAAGTTTCGATATTGTGGTGAAGTAAAACTGTTTTATCTCGTTCAACATCATTGTATTCGTTCCGTAACAAAAATAAAATCACCTTAGATTAAACCTTTTAGAATTTAATCTGTCCAAAGTACAAATCAATAAAATCGATATTATGAAACAGTTAAAACTTTTTCTTTTCGTTTGCTGCACATTATTGTTTTCAGCGAATTATTTAACGGCTCAAAAGCACCCGCATCATGCTAAACATGTAAAACACCATAATAGAAAAGTGGTTAAACGAAGTAAATTCAGACCAAATAAAGCTGTTGTTTACCATCCTAATTGGGCGCCACACAGAAACATCAAAAATAGATGGGTCTATTTCCCAAAACACAATTTATACTGGGACAATTGGAGAAATTTATTTTTTTACAAGCACAATAATAAGTGGACTTCTTATTCGAACCTACCTCCCCATTTAAAAAGCATTAAATTAGAGAACGAAGAATCTCAAGAACTAAGTTTGGAAAATGAAGACAATGATGAAATATACATTTCAAACGAATAATCCTAATTAATTTGAAATGAGGTTCAAAGTTTATTAATTCGAAAAGTGTAGATTTTTAAGTTAAAAGTCTACACTTTTTTTATGAGTATTTCGCGCTACTCGGAATAACAATCAAAAAAACCATTTAACTCGTCAACTGCATCCTTTGCGTTTCCAATATCAACAAAATCTACGGTGATAAAATTTGGGAATTTACCTGTTTCTGATTGAAAACTTTGTATGCGATTAATTAACGCATTATTGGCTTTTTTACTTTTTCGAATACTTCCTACTCCAGTTACTTTTGTCCTTAAAAAATGATTAAAAATGACCAACTCTTTTGAGTCAGCATTTTCTTTTCCGCGATTGAACTCATTAGTAAAGTCCTTAATTCTATGATTTGTAAAGCTCGTTTCAACCGCATAATCCCAACAATACTGATACCATTCTTGTCCAATTTGAGCATCACGTCTATCTGTAAAGACAACCAATCTCGTGTTATCATCTATCATTTGCCTCAATGTTTTCCAATCTTCATTTTGCGGCTTCGCATAGATATAGTTTGCTAATCCACTGCGTTCAAATTCGTCCTCAATTAGATTTGAATTTGCATAACACTCTAAAATTATCGTTATCACCTCTTGTGGATTCTCGTCCATAAAAACCTTTATTTCATTGAGTACGTCAATAAAAGGTCGTGAACCCAGCATTTTGTAACCGTGATAAACAAACAAATTCCCCGATACATTATAGACGTCAAGCATCAATGCACGAACTCCATAGTGTAATTGTGTTGTTATATTCCATTCTTGATTCGGCAATTTAAATCCATCTGCTTTTGAATTATACGAATTGTGTGTTGTGAGAAACGCCACTTCATTGTACCGCTTAGAACATAAAGTCACGGAGTTGTTGCATTGACCTTTTGAATACGAATTTGCTAGTAGAGTGATTAAGATGAAAGGTAGAAGTTTCATTTTTGTTGCTAAACTTTGTCAATTTGATGTCTACTTTAGAGTTAAAAGTGCGACTTCTAAAATAATTAATATCTCCCTTCAATCACATCAAATCACAATAAAACACTGAATTCTCAACAATTGCAGTACCTTTGCAACTTATAATAGATTACATGACATTTAAAGATTTAGGTCTTATCGAGCCAATATTAAAGGCATTAGATGAGCAAGGTTACACACAACCTACCCCAATACAAGAACAATCCATTCCAATTTTATTAAAAGGTGACGACTTACTAGGTTGTGCACAAACGGGAACTGGAAAAACAGCAGCATTCTCTATTCCAATTATTCAACAGTTGGTGAATGCTGGAGTAGACACAAAAGGTAAAAGAAGAGTTAAAGCATTGGTTGTTACACCAACACGTGAGTTGGCCATTCAAATTAGTGATAATTTTAAAGCATACGCAAAACACACAGACATCAAAAGAACCGTTATTTATGGCGGTGTAAAACAAGGATCTCAGGTAAATGCGTTGCGCGGAGGAGTTGATGTTCTTATTGCTACTCCAGGAAGATTGTTGGATTTAATGCAACAAGGATTTATCACTTTACAGCATATTGAATACTTCATTTTAGATGAAGCGGATCAAATGTTGGACATGGGATTCATTCACGATATTAAAAAGATTATTGCAAAACTTCCGGTGAAGAGACAATCGTTATTCTTTTCAGCTACTATGGCGAAAGAAATTGTTGAATTGGCTGGTAAAATATTATCTAGCTCACCGCAACGCGTTACAATTCAACCTAAGCAAGCAACAGCGGAAAAAGTAGAGCAAGCTATTTATTTTGTTCAAAAAGTGGATAAACCTAAATTATTGGTTCACCTACTTCAAGAAAACCCTTCCAGCTCATGCCTTGTCTTTTCAAGAACAAAACACGGTGCAGATAAAATTGTTCGAATACTAGCGAAAGCAAAGATTCAAGCAGCAGCAATTCACGGAAATAAATCACAAAATCAACGTCAAAAAGCGTTGAATGATTTTAAAGATGGAAAACTTAAAGTTCTGATTGCGACGGATATCGCAGCACGAGGAATTGACGTGGAAGATTTAGCATTGGTAATCAATTATGATTTGCCAAATGTTCCTGAGACCTACGTACACCGAATTGGTAGAACAGGTCGTGCTTCTGCAAGTGGGATTGCGCTTTCTTTCTGTAATGGCGAAGAGAAACCCTATTTAAAAGACATTCAAAAACTGATTAATCAATCTATTCCTGTGGTTGACAATCACCCTTTTCCGGATGATGGAACAGAAGTTTTCGTAAAAGCTCCTCAGCAGCAACGTAGACCAAAAACAGAACGTGGTCATTCTGGCGGAAACAGAAAAGGAAATGGAGGAAACACTGGAGGGAATAACAAAAAACGATTTGGAGCAAAGAGAAACTAAGTAGACTCAGGACATTAAGATTTTAAGACTTAATTAATTGTAAAATTTCAATAAACTGAGTATAATTGCCAATTACTGATTTTGAATTCCTGCGGACATATTCGCAATCATTTGAACTTTTTGAACTTTGAACTTTTGAACTATAAAACATGAAAAAAGTACTTGTATTTGCTGGAAGTAACAGCTCAGTATCAATTAACCAACAATTAGCGAAATACGCTGGAACCTTCCTAAAAAACAATAGTTTTACTGTGATAGAACTAAAGGACTACCCTGCTCCCGTTTTTAGTGAAGACATTGAAAAGAAAGAAGGTCACCCAGCAACTATGAAAGCTTTGAATTCACTTTTCAACGAGCACGATGGTTTTATTATTTCGCTTCCTGAATACAACAGTTCAGTTTCGCCGGTATTCAAAAATACTGTTGATTGGATTTCGCGAATTGAACGTCCAACATTTAAAGACAAACCCGTTTTGCTATTGAGCACTTCGAACGGAGCACGAGGAGCTATGACAGTTTTAGCGTATGTTGAGAGTGTTCTTCCGCGCTGGGGAGGAAAAGTAATCGGAACATATAGTTTACCAAATTTCACTGAAAATTTTTCTATAGAAACAGGAAAATTAAGTAACGCAGAAGAAATAGAAAAGTTGACAGCAATCGTTGGTCATTTTGAAAACGAACTCTAAAATTGAGAATAAAAAAAAACGGAGTGATTAATTTCACTCCGTTTTTTTTTGTTTTATGCCTTTTACTTCTGTTGCTTCAAAATAGACACGCCAGAACCAAATACGTTTCCTTCACCGTACGGAGACTGTCTCTTATACACATCTCCGAGCCCACGAG
>CAJXRM010000071.1 GCA_913059205.1 uncultured Flavobacteriales bacterium | reverse complement strand
TCTACACAGAGTAGATCGTCGGCAGCGTCAGATGTGTATAAGAGACAGATCTTTTCCATCAGCAAAACGAACTACAGGAACAAGTAAACCATCTGGAACTGCAACAGCAACACCAATATGCACATGATCGTTTCTGCGAATTACATCTCCCAACCAAGCACTATTAACAGTTGGATGTTCTCTTAACGCAAGACCGCAAGCCTTAATGACCATGTCATTAAACGAAACTTTTGTCCCATCTAGTTCGAATAGAGATTTACGTAATGCTATAGCATTATCCATATCAATATCTAAAGTCAAGTAGAAATGAGGAGCCGTAAATTTACTTTCCGACAAACGCTTAGCAATAGTCTTACGCATCTGCGTAACAGGTTCATCCGTAAACGATTCTGTTCCAACAAATGATTTACGCGATTTAGTGCCACCTCCAACGTACGGAGTGTAATGGTCAATATCACGCTTTACGATTCTTCCACCCTCACCTGTTCCGACAACGGTATTCAAATCAATTCCTTTATCATTTGCCATTTTCTTGGCTAAAGGAGAAGCATTAACTCTTCCATTTGACTCGATTACTGGAGCGACTGGTGCAGGCGCGGCAATCACAGGTGCAGCTGATTTTTGAACAACTGGCTCTGGAGAAGGCGTTGATTTCACCTCTTCTGTTTTCGTTTCTTCAACAGCTGGAGCAGCTTTTTCAGCTTCGGCTAATATTTTTTTTACATCCTCACCTTTTTCACCAATAATAGCCAAGACAGCATTAATTGGAGCAGTTTTGCCTTTTTCAACTCCTATATGAAGTAAAACTCCATCATAGAAAGATTCAAATTCCATCGTTGCCTTATCTGTTTCAATTTCAGCTAAAACCTCACCTGAAGAAACTGTATCACCAACTTTTTTCGTCCATTCAGCAACAACACCTTCCGTCATGGTGTCACTCAATTTCGGCATATAAACTATTTCCGCCATTCTCTTTTCTTTCTATTATTAATATTCAATGATGTATGGATAATTATCTTCCTTGTATACATCTTCGTACAATTCCTTTCCTTCAGGATATGGTGAGTTTTCTGCAAATTCAACAGATTCTTTCACTTCCTTTTTTACCCAAGCATCAATTTCCTCAATTTCTTTATCTGTCATCCATTTGTTTTCTTGAATAACATTTAGACAATGTTGGATGGGATCTTGTTCCATCCAATCAGCCACTTCTTCTTTCGTTCTATATTTTTGAGGATCAGACATTGAATGCCCTTTATATCTATAAGTTCTAATGTCTAACAAAGTAGGTCCATCACCTTTTCTTGCTCTTTCAGCAGCTTCTTCAATTGCTTCATGAACTGCTTCCGGCGACATTCCATTTACTGAGCGCGAAGGCATTTCATAAGAGTGACCAATTTTTGACAAGTCAGTAACATTCGTAGTTCGTTGTACTGAAGTTCCCATAGCATAATTATTATTCTCTATAATAAAAATCACAGGAAGTCTCCACATCATAGCCATATTAAATGTTTCGTGCAATGCACCTTGACGAACCGCTCCATCACCCATTGAGACCACCGCAATATTTCCAGTTTCATTATACTGTTCGGCAAAAGCAACACCGGCTCCCATTGCGATTTGAGCGCCAACTATTCCGTGACCTCCCATAAATCCAACTTCTTTATCAAAAAAGTGCATTGAACCACCTTTTCCTTTAGAGCATCCTGTTGTTCTTCCATATAACTCTGCCATTAAAACACGTGGATCTGTTCCAAGCGCTAAAGGATGTCCATGGTCACGATATGCTGTCATGTGCTTATCACCTTTTTTACATGCCGATGCTGTTCCAGCCACAATAGCCTCTTGTCCAATATACAAATGGCAAAACCCACCGAATTTCTGCTGAATATACAATTGACCTGTTTTCTCTTCGAATTTTCGAATCAACAACATGTCTTTATACCATTTTTTGTAAATTTCTTTTGAAAACTTCGGCTTCCCTTTTGTTCCAACTTTTTTCACTTTTTTTTCAGCTTTACTTTGTGTGTTTGCAGACATTCTGACTAATTTAATATGGAAGGCAAATATATAAAAAACTCAACTCTAATCTTGTTTTTGAATTAGAAAAGATTTGCAACTTCAATTGTTAATTTATAATTTGATTTTCAAATAATCCTTAAGCTCTTCTAACGGAATCTCAATCTCGGTCTGTCCTCCTGAATATGGCGCAATCTCATAACTATTGTACAGGAAAACAATTACATCACCTGAAATCGAAAAATTATTATTCAAATGAAAAGTATTGTTTTCAAACCAAAAGCCTGCGTCATCTAAATCAACATCAGATTCGAGTTCATACAGCTTTCTAAAATATCCTTCACCTATCTTTGTTACAGCTTCAATATTAGAAAAAAGATCTTCTAATTTTAAGGTCTTCGCATCCGACTTGTTGATCAAATAGGTTGAGGTAAATCCATTTCCATGAGCTCCTCCAGTATAACTCCATGCTGTCAATTGCAACTGAGCAAATTTATCTCTTGAATCATCAATTTCAACATACGCTTCCAATTCCCAAAGATGATTGTAACCATCGTCGCCTGTTTCATCCATATCATATCTATTGATTCGCACAAAGGAATCCAATTGGGCTTGAAAAAATGCTTGTGATAAAATTTTCTTTTCTTGATTTCGTCCAAATTGAGTTACATTTATTGCAAAATCAGCCACTTTTTGATTGATTGAATCACGATACGCCAAATCACTAGAGGTGAAATAACTATATTCTATAGCGCAAGTAGCCGAATCAGTTGAATTCACGCTTAAATTTATGCGTTCTGCTTTTCCTGTAATTATAGTTGAAACAATCGGCTCAACTACTGCTTCTTTTGTTGAACCACATGATGAAACAAGTGCAATTCCACCAATCAATAATCCTATTGCTAACCTCATTTTATTCTGTTATGCCAAATGCCAATGGAAGTAAATCCTCGGCAGAATTAAATACTATAGTTACGCCGTTTTGGCTTACTAAAATTACTCTGTATGCTTTTCTTTGACGCGTTTCCGTTTCAAGCATTACTTGTCTACAAGCTCCACAAGGTGAAAGAATTTTTTCTTTCGGTAGTAAATCACCTTTCGCTACAATGCAAATAGTTTCAACAGATTGGTCAGGGAAATTTGCGCCGACGTAGAACAATGCTACGCGCTCAGCACAAAGTCCGGAAGGATAGGCTACATTCTCCTGATTGCTTCCAGTTACAACTTCTCCAGAATCAAGTCGAACCGCAGCTCCAACGTGAAATTTACTATAAGGTGCATAGGCATTTTCACTTACCAAATAAGCCTTGTCAACCAACTCAATATCCGATACATCTAATTCATTCCAATGTTCAAAACGATGATATGATGTGGTAATTTTTTGTTCCATTATCTTATTTTAATCCATTTCAGGACTCCCAAAGAAATGAAAATTAATGCTTATTAACAATGGAATAGACAAAGACTTGCTTGATAAGTTCAAACTAAGTAATTTTGTGGCGCATGAATCAGTACAAAAAAGTCGCATTTTACACTCTCGGATGTAAGTTAAATTTCTCCGAAACATCTACAATTGGCAGAACTTTTCAAGAAGCAGGATTTGCCAAGGTGGATTTTGATGATTCGCCCGACATTTTCGTTATTAACACATGCTCTGTAACAGAAAATGCAGATAAGAAATGTCGCCAATTGGTAAAACGTGCTATGAAATCGAATCCCGAAGGATTTGTAGCTATCATAGGCTGTTTCGCGCAATTAAAGCCCACAGAAATTTCCGAAATTCCTGGTGTAGACATTGTTCTTGGTGCGAATGAAAAATTCAACATTTTAGAACACTTGGAATCGCTAGATAAAAAGGAATCTGCGGTAATTTCCAACGAAAGCATCAAGGAAACGAAAGATTTCGTTCCTGCTTTTTCAATGGGTGACAGAACTCGTTCGTTCTTGAAAGTTCAAGATGGCTGCGATTATTTCTGCACATTTTGTACGATTCCTTTAGCAAGAGGAAAAAGTAGAAATGCCTCAATCGAAAGCACAATAAATGAAGCAAAAAAAATAGCAGAAACCGATATAAAAGAAGTTGTTTTAACTGGTGTAAACATTGGAGATTTCGGTCAAAATGGCAATGAAAATTTCTTTGGTTTAGTTAAAGAATTGGATAAAGTGAGAGGAATTGATAGATTTAGAATCTCTTCTATAGAACCAAATTTATTATCGGATGAAATTATTTCTTATTGCCTTTCAGACGCAGCGCGATTTGTTCCACACTTCCACATCCCTTTGCAATCCGGAAGCAACAAATTACTTAAAGCAATGCGACGGAAATATGAGCGCGAACTGTTTGCCGACCGTGTCAATCAAATAAAATCGATTCGACCAGATGCGTGTATTGGTGTTGACGTTATTGTCGGATTTCCTGGAGAAACTGATGCTGACTTCATGGAAACGGTTGACTTTTTAAAGGATTTGGATATTTCGTATTTACACATTTTTACTTATTCTGAGCGGGCGAATACTACTGCTATAAAATTAGGAGACCCCGTCCCAATGTCTGTTCGAAAACAACGAAGTCAACAGCTTCACATTCTTTCAAATAAAAAGAAACGTGCATTCTACGAAGGGAATATCGGCCGAACAGAAGTTGTTCTCTTTGAAAACGAGAACAATGATGGATACATGTATGGATTTACATCGAATTATGTAAAAATAAAAACACCATTTAACGAGGAATTGACAAATACTTTTCAGAAAATATCTATGGACGAAATTGATCGTGATGGATTGATGAAATGTACACTTTTAGAGCCTGTTACGGTTTAATAGCTATCGTCATTTCTCTTTTACCAGGCGGACCTGGAACAGTTTTCACCTCAAATCCAATTGCTTTTAAATCACGTTTAAATTGTCCTTGTGCGCAATACGTAACCAACTTACCTTTCGGCATTAAACAATCGTACATTTTTTGAAGAATTAAAATTGACCACATTTCACTTTGCACACGAGGACCAAAGGCATCAAAAAAGACAATGTGGTAGAAAGCCATTTTAGGTTGAAAACTCTCCATTTTAGCCTCGATTTTAATCAATTTGAAAGTTTCTGTAATGGCAGATTCAATCTCCCAATCAACGGAATGAATTCGATTAAATAAACTGGAATTTTCACTTATCAAATCTTTGTAATTCAACGAATTAACTAGCTCCACTTCAACAGGAAATGCTTCAATTGTATGGTAGGAGATATCACAATTAGAATCACTTGAAAACTGCGCAGAAAGAAAAGCATTGAGACCTGTCCCAAATCCCACTTCAAAAACGTTAATTTCAGAATTATCAACCAATTTTAAACCATTCTCAATAAAAACATGTCTCGCCTCTTGAATAGCCCCGTGAACTGAATGATACGTTTCATCCATTTCTGGAATGTACAAACTATTTGAGCCGTCATTTGTGACAATAATTTCCCTCTTCATTTAACAAATGTAAAATATCTATTAACAAATGTTGAAAACGATTATTAATATCATTGTTATATCTTTTTTCAAATTAATAAATCTAAAACTACGAAGAGCCCAATGGATTCCCTATCTTTGAAGTATGGAAAAAAACTCCGATAAATCAAAAGTAGCTGTATCTAGAATACCTAAAGCAAATAATTCAGTTTTGGATGGCGGGAGAATTCCGCCACAAGCTATTGATTTGGAGCAAGCTGTTCTTGGAGCTATGATGCTTGAAAAAAATGCTGTTACGGATACAATTGACATTTTAAAAGCTGAAAGTTTCTACGACCCGAAACATCAATATATTTTCGAGGCAGTTAGAGATTTATTCGGAACTTCTAAACCAATCGATTTATTAACAGTCACAGATCATTTAAAGAAAAAAGGTGAACTTCAAGCCGCTGGTGGTGCTGTGTACATTTCACAACTCACTAGTAAGGTTGCATCTACTGCCCACGTTGAATATCACGCGCGTATCATTTCTGAGAAACACATTAAGAGAGAGTTGATTCGCATGAGCAACGAAGTAATGAAGGAGGCTTTTGACGACACAAATGATGTATTTGACGTCCTGAATAAGGCTGAAGGAGATCTTTTTAAAATTGCAGAAAACAACATGGGGAAATCAGTTTCCACTATGCAAAATGTTGTTCGAGAAGCAATTGAAGAGATTGAGAAAGCGTCAAAAAATAAAGACGGAATTTCAGGTGTTCCAACTGGGTTCTATGGATTAGACAAAGTTACCGCAGGTTGGCAGCGATCTGATATGATTGTAATCGCAGCAAGACCTGCCATGGGGAAAACAGCTTTCGTCTTGTCGATGGCCAGAAACACTGCGGTCGATCACAATATGGGAGTTGCAATTTTCTCACTTGAGATGTCTTCAGTTCAGCTTGTTAAACGTCTTATTGCTTCAGAAACAAGAATTAGTGCTGAAAAATTAAGAAAAGGAGATTTACGTGACGATGAGTTTCAACAATTACACACCCGAATCACAAAGCTAGCAACGGCCCCTCTTTACATAGACGACACACCTGGAATCAGTATTTTTGATTTACGCGCAAAATGCCGACGACTAAAAATGCAATACGATATACAAATGGTCATTATTGATTATTTACAATTGATGACAGCAGGTAGTGCAAAAGGTGCTGGAAATAGAGAACAAGAAATTTCATCTATTTCACGTTCGATCAAAGAAATTGCAAAAGAATTAAATGTACCTATTATAGCTCTTTCTCAATTAAGTAGATCGGTTGAACAACGAGGAGGAGATAAGAAACCTGTTCTTTCAGATCTTCGTGAATCAGGAGCAATTGAACAAGACGCCGATATTGTTTCCTTTATTTATCGTCCAGAATATTACGGTTTCTTGCAAGACGAAGACGGAAATTCAAATGCAGGAATTGGAGAAATTATTATTGCTAAACATAGAAATGGTGCATTAGAAAATGTGCGCTTGCGTTTTGTTAAAGAATATGCTCGATTTGACAATATTGAAGGGTTTAGTGAAGGTGCCAATTTCCCATCAGAATCTCCCCTTCCAGCAAACAATGAGTTTGACTCCCAAGGAACTTACACGATTCCTAGTAAAATGAATAGTTTTAAGGATGATGATTTAAACTTCGATTCGTCTGGAGATGATGATAGTCCTTTTTAGGTAAGATTTTTGTTATGGTAAATCACATGAGAAAAACAATTGTCATTATTTTATTCCTGTTTTCGTATTTAACAAGTAATGCGTCGCAAATTCTTATTCCTATGGATGATTCTCAGTCGAATCATTTAAAGGCGTATGGAATCTCATACTATCTTTTGGAAAATGACATAATCATCGAATGGTTATTGAATTATCGTGGCGGTTCATTCTTAACCCCTCACCTTACTTCCATTGAAGAAGAATTGATTTTACGTGGAATTCGATATGAAATACTGGCAGACGGTCAAGTAAACAATATTAAAACTCAAATTGGCAATCCTGAAACCAATATGGAAATTGTTCAATTGGAAAAAGCCCCAAAAATAGCAGTTTATACTCCAGGTGGAAAGCAACCTTGGGACGATGCCGTAACACTTGTGCTCGAATACGCCGAAATCCCGTACGATAAAATTTATGATTCGGCAATAATAAATGGAATGCTTCCACAATACGATTGGCTCCATCTTCACCATGAGGATTTTACAGGTCAGTACGGTAAATTTTATGCCGCCTTTGGCTCTTACCCTTGGTACAAAGAGCAAGTTCGAGATCTAGAAGCCTCCGCAGCGGCTTTGGGTTTCAATAAAGTATCAGAATTAAAACTTGCTGTTGCAAATACCATTAAAAACTTTGTAATTGGTGGTGGCTTCTTATTTACGATGTGTAGTGGTACAGATAGTTTCGATATTGCTCTCGCAGCACATGAAACTGATATTTGCGAGTCGGTTTTTGATCACGATCCTGCGCATAGAGATTGTCAGGAAAAATTGGATTATTCTAAAACATTTGCTTTTGAGAATTTTGAACTGGTTAGAGATCCTATGCAATATGAATACTCCAATATCGACGGAACTTCATTGCACAAAAGAAACGAAAACACTGATAAGTTCACCCTTTTTGAATTTTCAGCAAAATGGGATATTGTGCCAACCATGTTAACTCAATGCCACACAGATGTGGTAAACGGATTCATGGGACAGACTACCGATTTCAAAAAAGATCTTATCAAATCAAATGTTTTAATTTTAGGAGAAGATGCTTCCATTGGTACCGCGCGTTATGTTCATGGTGAATTGGGACAAGGTACATGGACTTTTTATGGCGGTCACGATCCTGAAGATTATGAACACCGTGTTGGAGACCCTCCAACTGATTTGGATTTGCATCCGAATTCCCCTGGTTACAGGTTAATCCTAAACAATATTCTTTTTCCAGCCGCAAAAAAGAAAAAGAGAAAAACTTAGTTATTGCTCACATTTCTTGCACAAGTAATTGGTTATTAGTAATTTGTTGGCTCTAAACTTAATTACTATGAAAATCAAACGAATCAAACAAAGCTCTATTGCTTTGATTGCATGCTCTATTTTGTCACATTTATCATTTGGACAAAATCTACAAATTAACCAACCGAATAGTATAAATTTCGGAGTCCAACAAATCTCCACACCAGTTAATAGTGGCAATTTCGAATCATCGAGACCTGTTCCTACTTGCTCAAATCTTGGTAGTTTTCAAGTTGCTTCGTCTAACTCACAAATCAATTCGGGAGGACAACATTCTTGCAGAACACATGAATTAAATCAGCAACACTATCAAGATCGAGGAATTCTAAATGAATTCAATCAGGATTATATGAGTTCTGCCCAAAGTATGGCAAACTACAATACCCCTAAAACTTCTGGAGTAAACGAAATCTCGGTTATTTTTCATGTAGTTCATAACCCAAATAATCCAGCAGAAAACGTTTCTAATGCTGCAATCATGGCATTATACAATGATATTGTTGATGATTTTCAAGGATTAAACCTTGGAACAGTTCGACCTGGTTTTGGTTTTACACCGGCTGATGCGAATATTAACTTTTGTCTTGCTACACAAACTCCTGCTGGAGCTCCTTTAGCGGAAGTTGGAGTTATTAGAGTAGCAACAACTGAAGATTTTTATGATTCCAATAACGGAGAGGAAAATAAAATGAAAAGTTCCGCGACAGGTGGTTCTCAAATTTGGAACAGAAACAATTACTTAAACGTATGGATTTGTGACATTACAAATGGAGCTGGATTTGGAACCGCGGGTTACGCCTACCGTCCAACACCATCTTTTCTACCTAGTGCATCAATTGATGGAATTGTGATTGATTACAATATTGGTATGGGAGGAAATGTATTAACTCATGAAATTGGTCATTATTTGGGATTGGATCACACATGGGGTGGATCAGGAAGTTGTTCTAGTGATGATGGATTTACAGATACGCCAAATACAATCGGTCCAGCGGATAATCAACCTGGATTCTTTTGCGGAATTGCAAATTTTCAAACTTGTGGTCCTGAAGTCCAGTATGAAAACTTTATGGATTATGCGACTGGTTGCTCGGCTATGTACACCCAAGAGCAAGCAGACTATATGTTAATGATCCTTCAAGGAATAAGAAGCTCACTTTTATTGTCGCCAGGATGTGACCCAACCGATACTCCTCCGAACTCTGCATTTACATCAGTACCAAACGGACCTGGTCCGATTATCATACCGCAAAATGCGAGTGTTAGTTTCTTCGATGCATCTACAAATGTACCTACAGGATGGACATGGACTATCTCTGGAACGCAAGGCGTTGATTGGGCATGGGTCAATACGACGAATCAAAACTCTCAAGACCCAGTAGCTGAATTTTATACAATTGGAAATTACGATGTAACACTTACTGCTTCAAATGCATTTGGATCAGATCCAACTCCTGCAAGTGAATCAACATATGTTCAAGTTGTTGGTGCAGCAACCGGAAACAGTTGTGATACCTTGAGAAACTGGGATCCAGCAGATGTAGCTGCAAATAATTTCACATTTTATAGTGCTGGATCAACAAATGGCGCGTGGGGATATATTCCAGGTCACAATCACATTGATTTATATGGGAATGGCTCCTCAGTAGAAAATACATTACAGTACGCTGAGCAATTTTCATATGCCGGAGTAGCTGAAGTTAGAGCAATAGAACTCCCTGTCTTTATTTTAGAAGACAATAGCGGAACTGGCTCAGTAAATTTTGTTGTTTATGATGATGACAATGGAGCCAATCCAGGTTCAATTCTTGCAACAGAAACAGTAGATTTCGACAACTTAATTGTAAACGCTTGGAATAATATCGAATTTACAACTCCTGCTTCGGTATCAGGCACATTTTTTGTCGGATGGCAATTAAACTATAACCCAACACAGGATACTATATTGATGGGGTTGGCTAATACAATTTCAGGTGGAACTCCTTCCTTTTTTATGGAAATGGACACCTATGGCTGGTTGAACTCCGGACTGATAGGTATTACGGAATCATTAGCATTCGACGTTTTACTTTCAAATGGGAATGCTCCAGTGATGGATTTCACCTCGACTTCTAATGAGATTTGTGTTGGAGGAGATATACTTGTTGACGGATCAATGTCAACTGATAACCTTGATTACCGTTGGTACGTTACTGACGAACCCTGGGTGACTAATTTGGAAACATCTACAAGTTCTAGTAACTCGTTTAATTTCCCTTACGCACCAGGTGATTATAATATTTATCTTTTTGGAAGTGGATCATGTGCTAACCATGGTGTTTATATGCCGGTTACTGTTTTTGCAGCACCAACTGCTACAGTTACTCCAACTGCTACTAGTTGTGGCAATAACAATGGAGTTATTACAATAACCTCTGCAACTGGTGGAGGAAGTACAACATACTATTATAGTATTGATGGTGTAAATTACCAAACTTCCAATATCTTCAATAATTTGGCTGCTGGTTCATACACTGTTTCAGTTGCTACTTTAGATGATGTTACAGGGAACTCTCTTGGTTCTGGTTGTATTACAACCTATCCTATTACAATTAATTCTTCAACTCCAATTACACCTACTGTTAGTGCGAATTCATCTATATGTCCTGGTGGTTCGGCGAATATTACAGCTGGCGGAGGAACTGGATACACATGGTACAACGGTGCAACTTCTATTGGTGGAACAGCAACAGTTTCTGTTTCTCCAGCAGCAACCACTCAATACTCCTGTGTTGTTACAAGTGGCGCATGTTCAGCAACAGTTTATACAACTGTAACTGTTAGAACTCCCCCGAGCACTCCTACTGTGAGCGCTTCAGGACCGACAACAATTTGTGCAGGACAGGATGTCGATTTAACCTCGTCTTACCCAACAGGAAATAATTGGTCTACTGCGGAAACATCATCGACAATTACAGTTTCAACAGCCGGACCTTTTACAGTTACTCATACGGATGCATTTGGTTGTATTTCCGCTGCTTCAGCACCAGTTACAATTACGATTAATCCTATTCCAGTAATTTCAACCGGAACTGTTAACGATCCTTCATCTTGCTCCACTGCAACGGGGTCAATTCAAGTAACTGGATCTGGAACGGGCAATGTATCATGGACGGGAACCGCGAATGGTTCAGCAACTGGAGTATCATTACCCTATACAATCCCTTCGTTGGCAGCAGGTTCGTATGATGTCACATTCGAAGATGGAATTGGATGTACTTCAAATACATTGAGTATTAATCTTACAGATCCAACACCTCCGGCCACACCTACAATTACGCCAGGTGGAGCTACAACATTTTGTGCTGGTGGAAGTGTTACATTAACCTCTTCTCAGTCGTCTGGTAATGTTTGGTCTGCAAATGCAGGTAGCTCAACGAATCAGCAAGTTACAGCAACTACATCGGGTAATTACTCTGTAACTTACACCGATGGTTTTGGTTGTTCCGCAACATCAGCACCTATTTTAATAACAGTCAACAACAATCCTACTGCACCAACAATCACACCTAGTGGTTCAACAACATTTTGTGCGGGTGGTTCTGTAAATCTAACATCATCTCAAGGTTCTGGAAATGTTTGGTCCGCGAATGCTGGTTCATCCACTTCTCAATCTGTTTCAGTTAATTCCTCTGGCAGCTACACTGTTACCTTTACAAATGGTAATGGATGTTCTACAGTTTCAGGTGCTACAGTTGTAACCGTAAACCCTTTACCAATAATAACTGAGGGGACACTGACTTCTCCTTCATCATGTGGTTCATCAACTGGCTCTATCGAGGTTTCAGGTTCTGGAACTGGAAACATTTCATGGTCTGGAACTGCAACTGGTTCGGCAACTGGGATTAGTTTACCTTATGTAATTCCAAGTTTAAGTGCTGGAACGTATAACATCACTTTTGAGGATGGCAATGGCTGTACATCTACAGTATTATCGTCAAACTTAAATGATCCTACACCTCCAGCAACACCAACAATATCAGCATCAGGATCAACAACAATATGTGCTGGTGAAAGTGTAACTCTGACATCTTCACAACCATCTGGAAATGTTTGGTCAGCAAATGCAGGAAGCGCAACAACTCAAGGAGTTGCAGTTACAAATGCTGGTAGTTACACTGTAACTTATACTGATGGTTCAGGTTGTTCAGCTACTTCTCTGCCGACTGTTGTTACTGTCAATCCGTTACCTACTGTGACACAGTCTGCAATAAGTACACTTTGTGTTTATAACTCTGCTATTACCTTAACAGGAGGATCTCCAGCATCTGGGACCTATTCTGGAACCGGAGTAACCGCAGGAAGCTTCAACCCAGCGGTAGCTGGAATTGGAACACATACCATAACATACACATACACTGATGGAAATAGCTGTACTTCAACTGCTACTGTTGACATTACAGTTGATGGTTGTGCTGTGATTGGAGAAAACGATATTACTGATTTGAAAGTATATCCAAATCCAACGGAAAATAAGTTAACAATTGAATTATCAGGTGATTTTGACTTTGAAATTACAGATACCAAAGGTCGAATTTTAGAGAAAGGAAATGGAAATGACTCGTCAATAGTAAATACTTCGTATTATACTTCAGGAGTTTACTTCCTAAATCTATCATCCGAAAAAGTAAATACAACAATTCGAATAGTTAAAAACTAAAGCTGATCGAAATAATAAACTAAAGAGCGCTCGTAATGAGCGCTCTTTTTTTTCACGTATAACCAAAAGCTAATGAGCCATTCAGATACTTGGTATATACAAAAAAGCCCCGACACATTTGTCGAGGCCATTTTATTAAAACCTTAAATTAAATATCGATGTTTGCGTATTTTGCGTTTTTCTCGATAAACTCACGTCTTGGCGGAACTTCATCTCCCATTAACATAGAGAAAACCTGGTCACATTCTGCAGCATTTTCAATTGTCACTTGACGAAGTGTTCTTTGCTCAGGATCCATTGTTGTTTCCCATAATTGCTCGGCATTCATCTCTCCAAGACCTTTGTAACGTTGAACACCAACTGATGATTCGGTTCCAGACCCTTTCATTTGTTGAATTAACATATCGCGTTGGTCATCGTTCCATGCATAATCCGATTTTGCACCTTTTTTCACTTGGTACAATGGAGGAGTTGCAATGTAGATGTATCCATTTTCTATCATTTCCTTCATATAACGGAAGAAGAATGTTAGAATAAGCGTTTCAATGTGTGAACCATCAACATCGGCATCACACATGATAATCACTTTATGATACCTTAGTTTTTCTAGATTCAATGCTTTTGAATCATCTTCAGTTCCAACACGAACACCTAATGCCGTGTAAATATTTTTAATCTCTTCATTCTCGAAGATTTTATGTTGCATCGCTTTTTCAACGTTCAAAATCTTCCCTCTCAATGGCATGATAGCTTGAAAGTGGCGATCTCTCCCCTGTTTTGCTGTTCCACCTGCCGAATCTCCCTCGACCAGGTAAACTTCACATTCAGCTGGATCTTTCGAAGAACAATCGGCCAATTTACCTGGCAAACCACTTCCTGACAAAACGTTCTTACGCTGAACCATTTCTCTGGCCTTCTTCGCTGCTTGTCTCGCTTTTGCCGCTAAAATTACCTTTTGAACAATTGTGCGAGCATCATTCGGATGTTCTTCCAAATAAATTGTAAGCATCTCACTCACACCTTGACTTACGGGTGCTGTTACTTCTCGATTTCCTAATTTTGTTTTAGTTTGACCTTCGAATTGAGGTTCTTGCACTTTTACAGAAACCACAGCCGTTAAACCTTCACGGAAATCATCTCCTTCAATCTCTACTTTCTCCTTCGCCAACAATCCAGAATCGGTCGCGTACTTTTTCAGTGTATTCGTTAAACCTCTTCTAAATCCTGACAAATGGGTTCCACCTTCGTGCGTATTGATGTTGTTTACATACGCCTGAATGTTTTCCGTATATGATGTATTGTATGTTAAAGCAACTTCAACTGGAATCCCGTCTTTTTCACCTTCAAAATAAATGACTTCTGAAATTAGTGCTTCACGATTTCTATCTAAGTATGCTGCAAATTCTCTTAATCCACCTTCAGAATGAAATCTTTCCGTTGGTGAATTTCCATTTTCATCTTGATGACGTGAATCTTTCAGCGTCATCGTGATCCCTTTATTCAAAAAGGCCAGCTCTCTTAATCTCGCTGCTAATGTATCGTAATTATAAATAGTGTTCTCGAAGATTGAGGAATCTGGTGTAAAAGTTACAATTGTCCCCGTTTTATCGGTAACACCAATTTCCTTCACATCGTATTGAGGTTTACCAATCTTATATTCTTGTTGGAAAATTTTACCTTCTCTATGTACTATCGCAGATAAGTCAGAAGACAACGCATTCACACAAGAAACACCAACTCCGTGAAGTCCACCAGAAACCTTATACGTATCCTTGTCAAACTTACCACCGGCATGGAGAACAGTCATAACAACTTCCAATGCAGACTTTTTCTCTTTTGTATGCATCGCAGTTGGAATACCACGACCATTATCCGTTACTGTAATGGAATTATCCTCATTAATTATTACATCAATTTTATCACAATGTCCAGCTAGTGCCTCATCTATCGAGTTATCAACTACCTCGTAAACTAAATGATGAAGTCCTTTTGTTCCGACATCTCCGATATACATCGCAGGTCTTTTTCTAACTGCTTCTAACCCTTCTAATACCTGAATATTATCCGCCGCGTAATCTTGTTTTTTGTTTTCTTCACTCATAATTTTATACTCAAAATAGGATACAAATCCAAAATTTCAATAACACACAAAAATAACGAACACATCCGTCAATTAACAGTCATGGAGATAAAAGAATCGGTAACTTATCAACAAGTTTTTAGTTTTATTGTTAATTAATACTGCATCAACAATTTTCTTATTGGCAATTGACGATTTTGGAAAATAAACCTTCCTTTTTTTGGAACATTATTTGTCTAATTACGAATAAACTATCATGAAAGTATTTTTTACGTTTATTACAATCTGTTCATTTCTAACACAATCTTCTGCTCAAGAAAAATTGAATGGGACATGGCTTGGAGTATTACAACGTGCTGGACAATCAATAAGTGAAGGAACTCCTTTTTATTTAAAAATAGAAGGTGAAAACAAATCGATCACTGGTTATACACGTGAAGAGGTTTTTGACTCGGATGATTTCGCGGTAAAACAAATTAAAGGGATTGAAGAAAATGGCTCACTTAAATTTCAACAAACAGTCATAAGTAAGAGCAAAAAAAATCCTAAAATCAAATGGTGTCGCTTTGATGCTGTTTTACAATACAACAAAACAACTGGCTACTTAGAAGGAAGCTTTGAAAGTACTGATTGCAAGCGTTTAATTGGAAAAATCACCCTTTATCGTTCTGATTATAATTTTGCAAAGGAAGCATCTAACGAACTCAGTCAACTCTGGTTCACTCAAATTGTGAACGATTTAAAGGAAGGACTTTTTGCCCCTGAAATTCGAAAAATAGAACGTGATAATTTTAAATTTGAACCTGTTTTTTTTGATTACGACAAAGCTGAAATTCGGCCTGAACATTTCGATTTTTTGAATCGTCTAATAAAAGTAGTTAAGGGTCACAGTGATTTACGTGTAAAGGTAATAGGACACACGGACGCCGATGGTTCCGATGAATATAACGATGGCCTTTCTAAACGTCGAGCGGAAATAATAATAAGTTATTTTGCTCAACATGGTTTAAATTCAGATCGATTGGAATTTGATTTTAAAGGTGAAAAGCAACCTATTGATTCCAATAATACATCAGAAGGAAAACAACGAAATAGACGAGTAGATTTTAGTTTTATTTAATCGGTAACTCTTTCCCAAGTTTGTGTTCTATAAAACACGCCAATATAACCACGTACATTTAATTTATTGCTGTCTTTCGGGTCCAACCACATTTTAACAACATATGTTTTTCCATTTTCAGGATCAACAATAGTACCTTTCTCCCATTCTGAACCATTCCACTTCAACCCTTTTACGATTGGTAATCCCAATAATGGCTCATTCTTCATGTCACCTGTACATTTTGTACATTTTGCATTGTCCTCTCTTCCTTCTCTCGGGTATAAGTAATTAATTCTACCGTATAATTTATCCTCGTATTTAAACAACTGAACTTTAGATTTTTTCTTATTGGTTGCATCGTCAATAGTTATCCCTGTCTCTTATACACATCTGACGCTGCCG
>CAJXRM010000070.1 GCA_913059205.1 uncultured Flavobacteriales bacterium | reverse complement strand
CCCCGCTGCTCCTGCTGGTCCTGCTGGTCCTTGCGGTCCAATCGCACCTGTTGCTCCTGCCGGTCCTGCTGGCCCTTGTGGTCCAATAGCACCTGTTGCTCCTGTCGGTCCTGCTGGTCCTTGTGGTCCAATCGCACCCGCTGCTCCTGCTGGTCCTGCTGGCCCTTGTGGTCCAATCGCACCTGTTGCTCCTGCCGGTCCTGCTGGTCCCGCCGGCCCTGCCGGTCCTGCTGGTCCCGCCGGCCCTGTCGGTCCTGCTGGCCCTACAGTACCGGAGCACAAGTTTTCCCACCCTGTCGCGGTTGCAAAATAAAAGAAACAATCAACATCAGTATCGTAAACAAGTAAGGCTTCGGCTGGGGCTGCAATTGCGTTCCTTTGGGCTGATGACATTCTAGGCACCAAAACACCTTTGTTTGTAGATTCAATGTCGAGTGCTGAACTTGGGTTTGGTGTTGTAGTACCGATTCCAACATTGTTTTGGGCAATACCGAATATCGATATTGTACAAAATAGCACAGAAGTTATGAGTTGTGTAGATTTTTTCATTCTATTAATATTAGTAGTGTTAATTAGCGTTTAATGTGATATGACCTTGTTTGTTATATTCTTTTGTCAATGATTTTGCCTTTATATTATAAAAATAGACACCTTCAGCACAAGGAGTACCTTTATATGTTCCATCCCATGCATTTGAAATGTCATTGGATTCAAAAACAATGTTTCCCCATCTGTTTAAAATTACTATGTTATATTCGATAATTCCTTTACCGCTTACAAGATATACATCATTTGCACCATCTTGATTCGGAGTAAAAACATTTGGAATTTCCAATTCATCTTCAAGATTCACTAAAATATATGGGTGGGCAGGATTATTAAAGTCCCAATCAACTTTTTGCAAAGCACTATACGTACCAATATTCGAATTATTCGTTGGTGCGATTGAATTCCATAGTACAGATCCGTCGTTCCATTGTGCTATTGCACTCCAGTCTCCATCTGAGCTTTGTGAATATGCAATACTTACATTCGCACTTTGACCATTTACATCTTGCTCAATGGAATGAAAAAAGGAACTATTTAAGGTTTCAATTTCAGAGTCATGTTGTGACAAATTGTAACCGTACGTATCGCCAGAGGTATTGTTTAATCGGACATGATAAATATTTAAATCATTAGTTTTTGGATCAATGATTACGGGTCTATATCTAATTGTTCCATCGCTAGAACCGACTGGGAAGTTGTAAGGTGAATTGGAATTTGTACTCCAACTTAAATACCCAGGCGGTAAACTACTTACAAACCCTTCATTATTAGTTGTAAGTGAATTTGATATTGCATTGTTTAAGGGATTCAAAACAGTCATGGAATTCGTTCCAGTAGCAAGTTCACGGTCGTTGATTTGCAAACTACCAGTAGTAGAAATACGTGCATTAACATTTTGTAACGACTTTTTACGATTATTGGAAGTGCCGCTACCCTGAAGAATTAGGTTGTTAAATTCGGTAACCGTACCGTTGTTACTGGTTATCAATTGTTCTGTATTTCCATAAAAAAACACTGAACCTGAACTTGCATTGAAAATTGAATTATTAATCCAATCTTGCTCAATATAATAATCTCCCGTTCCAACTATAGTTGATGTTGAATTATTAGATAGTGTACCAGCTAGTGCGCCTGTTGAGTTTTTTGTCGTCCTGAGTTGACCGTTATTTATGAAATTCGAACTGTTATTTAGCTCAATTCCACCGTTGCAATGAAGCTGCCCTCCAGTATTAATGAAGACTGTTGCCCCGTTTGAACTAAAAATCTGGGCATTTAAACTAAGCGGAAAGGCAAGACTTATAAGCCAAAGGCATTGATTAGTATATTTTATCATAGCAGTATAATTACCATTAAAGTTATGGCGAATTTTGTTATAATAAAAACAATCCGACTTTTTATTTCATTTAATTTTTTAGTCGAGTTGAAAAAAAATATGCGCAACAAAAAAGGGTGCGTTCATAAACTAAAAACGCACCCTTTTAACTAATCTATTGAAGCCTTAGTTTTTTGACAAATAGTCAGCAACTCCATCAAATGATGCTTTCATGCCTTCGTCACCTTTTGTCCAGTTTGCTGGACAAACTTCTCCATTTTCCTCGAAAAATTGTAAAGCATCGACCATTCTCAATGCCTCATCAACATTTCTTCCTAATGGGAACATGTTAACTAATTGGTGCATTACCGTACCTTCTTTGTCAATGAGGAATAAACCTCTGTAAGCGATCATTGGACCAGTAGCAATCATACTACCATCCATATCATAATCATACTCTCCTGCTAATACTCCGTATGCCTCTGAAATAGTTTTCGATGTATCCGCAACAATTGGATATTTAACTCCTTCAATTCCTCCTTTTGCTTTAGGAACTTGTAACCATCCCCAGTGAGATTCTTCTGTATCTGTTGAACAGGCAACAACTTTAACGCCACGAGCTTCAAATTCTCCTAATTTTGCTTGAAATGCGTGTAGTTCTGAAGGACAAACGAATGTAAAATCTTTTGGGTAAAAGAATAATAACACATGGTTTTTCCCGATGAATTGATCCAAGTTAAAATCGTTTACAATTTCTCCACCGTTAATTACAGCTGCTGCTGAAAATGAAGGTGCTTTTTTCCCTACTAATACTGACATATTTTATGTTTTTATTTATTCAATTAATGTTTTACAAATTTACTTAATTCTAGTGTTCAAGCCAAGCTTTAAACATCCAGTTTGTTTTTTCTTTCTCCCCAATTAAATCACTCATCAAGGAATTTGTTCCTTCATCTTGTGCTTTATCAGACAGCTCCAAAATTTCTTTTTCTAATTTAAGAATGGCATTTTGGGCTTCTAGTATATACTTCACACCAGTTTTACCTTCATGAATTATAGGGTTTTCTTTTATTACGCTATTCGTAGCATAATCACTAAAGCGAGACAGAGGAGTTTCTCCAATTGAAAGTATTCGCTCTGCCAAATCGTCAATGATTATCTGAGTACGTGAGTATAGTTCTTCATATTTAACATGAAGTTCAAAAAATGCTTTTCCTTTTATGTTCCAATGTAAAGATCTCAAGTTTTGATAATGCAATTGATAACTTGACAAAAGAGTGTTTAATGTCGCTGTATAATTTTGTTTTTCCATAGTTCAAAGATACGAGTAATAGTATTATAAATTTAATTGATTAATTTTATATCATTATAAATAAAGTTTATATGTTATCATTTCAGCAAATACAATATATTCTGACATTAAGTGAAGAGCTTCAATTTCAGAGGGCAAGCGACAGATGTTTCGTTACTCAACCAACTCTTTCAATGCAGATTAAAAAAGCAGAGGAATCTTTAGGAAGTCTAATTTTTGATCGCTCGCGTCAGCCTTTGGCCTTGACACAATTCGGTAAGAAAATTCTCCCTTATTTAAGAGACACATTGTTTGAGTATCAAAGAATTAATGAATTTGTTTCTCGATCAAAAGGAGTTTTTAAAGAAGAAGTGAGATTAGCAATAATTCCAACAGTCGCAGGTTATATGTTGCCAGATATGTACCAAATCTGGAAGGATAAGTTAGACAATGTACAATTGGTAATCGAAGAAATGAAAACGGAGGATTTATTGGTTGCAATGGATGAACGTAAAGTTGATGTTGGTATATTATCTGGGCCTATTTTGGAAACGAATTTGCGCACAATTCCATTGTATCAAGAGGAAATAAAAGCTTATTTTCCTTCTGAACAAAAGAGTATAATAGACACGGAGGAATTACAGGAAGCGCATCCATGGTTGTTGAATCACGGGAATTGTTTGCGCACGCAAATGATGGATTTTTGCGGACTAAATGATAACGGAATGAAGGCCGATTGGGATTATGAAGGTGGTAATATTAAGCTTCTTGAAAAAATGGTGGAATCATATGGAGGTTACACTTTGGTTCCGAATTTCCACATCCAAAATAATAAAAGCGAGGATTACAAAACGATTGAATCTCGAGACGGAGAAATTCCTGCCAGAGAAGTGATAGCGTTAGTATCAAGACGGAAAGAAAAATGGGAAGTTATAGAGCAAATTGTAAGAACTGTTCAGTTAAAATACAATACAATTCAGACAAATTCCAAGTTTAAATTACTTAATTGGCAGTAATTTTTAGAATGATTTTATCAGAGGCCCCCCTGTTTTCTTCGATGAATTTGGTTGTTTTTTGCGATAATTCACTCAACTTTTGATTTACCAACTCAAAGGCTTCTTTGAATTCCTCAGTCGACGAAACGGAATGACCGATACCAATATCAATGAAAGCCTGTGCTTCAGGAAAGCGCACGTGTTTAGGGCCAAAAATAACTGGTAGACCGAAAACTGCAGGCTCTAAAATATTATGCAGATTTCCCGAAAACCCGCCTCCGATATAAGCAAAATTACCGTACGAGTATGCATTGGCCAATTGTCCAATAGTATCCAAAACAAGTATGGAACTAGTTATATTTTCACCAACGTTTATCTTGGAATAACAAACAGCATTTGGAAGTTGTTTCGTGATTGATTGAATATGATTTTCTTCTACATTATGCGGTGCAATTAATACTTTACCACTATAATTGTGTAGAAACGGAATTAGTATCTTTTCGTCATCTGGCCAGGAACTTCCAACAATAAAAAGGGTGTCATTTCCTTTAAAGTTGGCTAAAATCTCGTTGGATTCGACAAGTTTTTTATTGTCTATCACTCGGTCAAAGCGACTATCTCCTGAAATACTAACATTTACAATGTCAATTGAATTGAGTAAATCCATCGAGGATTTATTTTGCACAAAAAACCATTCAAATGCTTTTAACGTTTTTCTGAAAAAGCTACCGTACCATTTGAAGTAGCGGTGGTTCGATCTGAAAATTCCACTGATATTGTATAATAGCACATCGTTTTTCTGCGCTTCAAAAATGAAATTGGACCAGAATTCATATTTCACAAAAAATGCTTTTTTCGGTTTGAAATGCTTGAAGAATTTCCGGGCATTGGATTTGGTGTCCAAGGGTAAATACATGACATGATCAGCTGTGTGTTTTCTTTTGTGAAAATGCTGCATTCCGGAAGGGGAGAAAAAAGTAACTAAAATGAACAAGTCTGATTCTTGCTCCTTTAATTTCTCCATTAATGGTAAACCTTGATCGAATTCACCCAAAGAAGCGCAGTGAAACCAAATGAGTTTTTTATCTTTTGTGTCGGGAATGTTTTGATACGGATTTTTACGACCTTGAACCCATAATTTTGCTTTGCTATTGAATAAAGCGGCAATCCGTAAGCTTAATCCTAATCCGAAGATTCCTATGTTATATAGGACTCCCATTAATTATAGTAGAATTCTTTTGGAAGTCGTTTGTAAAAAGGAATTAACCATGCGATTCTAAATCCATATTGAATATCTATCCGCATGTCTTTTGGCACTTCTGTATTTGGTTGATCAAAGAAAATTTTTCTACGGTTATACGTAAACGCTTCTTGAATATAAAATCCCGCATAAAAATTATACGCTCCTTGATTTGCCATTAAGGCATAACCGACAAATTGTTGGGTATTAATTCCCGATGTTAGCCGGTCGTATCCTTTGCGATAGTCCAATTCCAATTGTGGGATCACTTGATCCTGTGTCTCAATTCGAAATTTATAGCCAGTATATCCAACTCCTAAATTGACATAGATTCCAGAGTTTTTATTTGGACTTAAAACAGGGAATAATTTGCCAACGTTCCCGTTCACATGATAGCCACGTCCTAAAACACGCACCTTCGCAATATCTCCATTCATGTCTGTGATATTCCCCTTTGAATCAATCAAATGATCGAAAAGTCCTTGAACACGAACGTCTTGTCCAAAAATAAAACTCGCATCTAAACCGTAAATCCAATTGCGATTGGTTTTGTATCCTGCAAAAAATCCGATGTGATTTAATAATCCCAATCGCTCTTTTAAATCACCAGCGGTCCAGTTTAGACCATATTGGACACTAATCCAAGGTGTTGAAATAATTGAATCCTTTACATTTCGCTGTCCAAACGCAGCCCAATTAAGGGTTAAGAACAAGAAAAGGATTGCAATTGAACGGTTCATGATTAATTTTTTACAAGTATAGTATTTTCTAATAACGGAATCTATCTGTCAATATTGAAAAAGTGTTAAAAAAACGCTTGTGAATTGTAGATTACTATTTGTGATATAGTTGATTCAACCTTCCTTTGTCATTTCACCAAGAACCAGTTGTTCCTTAATACTTCACGGTTATACAACATTGATTTATTTGTTGACATGTCTATTACTTCTTTTCCTGCATAAAGGCATATAGCTTGTCCGGCCGCTGTGTCCCATTCCATCGTAGGTGCGAATCGAGGATAACAATTGGCACTTCCTTCAGCGACCATACAAATTTTTAATGAACTTCCTTTTGAGATGAGTTGAACTTCCTTATGCTTTTTAGATAATTGTTCAATGTAATCAATCGTTTCTTTTGATTGGTGCGATTTGCTTGCCGCCACGACATACGGATGAGTTGAATTTTGAAAAGGCAATTTTTGCGCCGAAAAAAAGATGTTCGACATGTCATCACTAATTTTTTCAACTGTCGATTTGAAACTTCCATGTTCAGATGATGCGAAATAAACTTCTTGCGTGGCAGGAACCAAAATCACCCCTAAAACAGGGACTTGATTCGTTACCAATGCAATGTTTACCGTGAATTCGCCGTTTCTCTTGATGAATTCTTTCGTTCCGTCTATAGGGTCAACAATCCATAAAGTTTCCCAATGTTGTCTATCGGAATACGGCAGGTGTTTTCCTTCTTCAGAAAGAATTGGAAGATTCGTTTTCTCCAGAATTTCACAAATTATTTTATTTGCTGCTAGATCTGCTTTTGTCAATGGCGAATCATCTTCTTTTGATTGAATTTCAAAATTTTCGTTCAAATAGATCTCCATTATTCGCTCACTGGCTTTGATGGAAGCTTCTAGTGCGACCTGAAGAAGGGCTGTTTCATTCATTTAATTTCAAGATGCGACTCGATTTGAGTCATTATATAATCGATTGTTTCTTCTACGGTTTGATTTTCTGTATTTACAGTTATCTCCGCGTTAAGAGGCCGTTCAAACTCTGTAGAAATACCAGGAAAATTCTTCACTTCGCCATTTCTTGCTTTTTGGTACAACCCTTTTGTATCTCTTCTTTCGCATTCCTGTACGGAAGTATCTACAAATAATTCAATAAAACGATCTGGACTTATGATTTTTCGAACTTCATCTCTGTCTTCTCTAAAAGGTGAAATAAAGGCTGCAATTATAACTATTCCAGCATCGACAAAAAGTTTAGAAACTTCACCGACTCGGCGAATATTTTCTTTTCTGTCCGCATCTGAAAACTGCAAATCTCCATTTAGTCCATGCCTTACGTTATCTCCATCCAAAACATAACTGTGTATGTTTTTCTCAAAAAGACGACGGTCAATTCCGTTTGCTAAAGTTGATTTACCAGCACCCGAATATCCGGTCAACCAGATAACAAAAGACGTATGCTTTTTTTGCCTACGTCTGTCACTTTTTTGAATAGTAAATACCTGTTTGGTTATATTGTTTGAGTTCAATGTGTTTGACTTTAATTGAATTGATAAATGTAGATAAATCAAAACGAAATCCAATGATTTGAGGTTGGATTGACAAATATTTGACTGGATTTAAGATAAAATATTAGCTAAACTGATAATAGAAGTCATAAACTTACGTTCTCAAGGACAAAATTAAGTTCATTTTAGTTAACTTTAACGCCTTGTAATCTTGAAAAAAGTGCATTCAATGGAAAAAATACAAATGGTCGATTTAATATCGCAGTATAAAAAAATAAAGCCTGAAGTGGATTCAGCTATTTTGCAAGTGATTGAGAATGCACAATTCATAAATGGACCACAAGTTAATTCGTTTCAAGCTGATTTGGAAAAGTACCTTAATGTGAAGCATGTAATTCCTTGTGCAAACGGAACGGATGCATTACAAATTGCTTTAATGGCGTTGGATTTAAAACCAGGTGATGAAATTATCACTCCTTCATTTACCTATATCGCTACCACAGAGGTGATTGCACTTTTGGGTTTAAAACCAGTTTTCGTTGATGTGGAAAAAGATACGTTTTGTATTGACCCAAGTTTAATTGAAGCGGTAATTTCGCCAAAAACAAAAGCCATAGTTCCTGTTCATTTGTATGGTCAGACGTCCAATATGGATGAAATCATGAAAATTGCAACAAAACATGGTTTATACGTAATTGAAGACAATGCCCAAGCCATTGGATCTGATTATCATATGCCAAATGGAGATGTGAAGTCAGGTACTATTGGGCATATTGGTTGCACATCATTTTTTCCTTCAAAGAATTTAGGTTGTTATGGAGATGGTGGCGCAATTTTTACAAATGATGATCAATTGGCCGCTTCAATGAAGATGATAGCTAATCATGGTCAAAGTAAGAAGTACCATCACGATGTTGTAGGATGTAACTCACGATTGGATAGCATTCAAGCCGCGGTTTTAAAAATTAAACTTGCGCATTTAGATGATTACATTGCAGCTCGAAGAAAAGTGGCAGATTATTACGATAATTATTTTGCAAATATTGATGGAATTCAAACACCGTTTAGAGGAGAGAAATCGAAACATGTGTTTCATCAGTATACATTAATTTTAGAAGGAATTGATCGTGATGGATTGAATACATACCTGGCGGACAAAGATATACCTTCGATGATTTACTATCCAATTGCAGCGCATAATCAAAAAATGTTTGCTTCATTTGGAAGTTCAGAAACTCATTTGCCAATAACGGATTGGCTTACAGAAAGAGTGCTTTCTTTGCCAATTCATACCGAAATGACAGAGGAACAATTAAAATACATATGTTCAGCAGTTGCTGAATACGTGAGTGTAAAAGCGTAATTATATAGAATGAAGAAAATTGCAGTAGTAGGAACGGGATATGTTGGTTTAGTAACGGGAACGTGTTTTGCCGAAACAGGGAATCAAGTAATGTGTGTTGATATAGACGCAAAGAAAGTGGAGAAAATGCGAAACGGAGAAGTTCCGATTTACGAACCACATTTGGATGTCATTTTTGAACGAAATATTAAAGCAAACCGCTTAAGTTTTACAACTGATTTGGCCGAGGGAATAAAAGATGCAGAAATTATCTTTTTAGCACTTCCTACTCCGCCCGGAGAAGATGGATCTGCAGACTTATCGTACATCATTGGTGTTGCAAAAGAGTTGGGAAAATTAATAACACATTATAAAGTTATTGTAGATAAAAGTACCGTTCCTGTTGGAACAGCAGAAAAAGTTCATGCCGCTGTTTTAGAACATGCAACATGTGACTTTGATATTGTATCAAATCCTGAGTTCTTACGCGAGGGGTTTGCAGTGGACGATTTCTTGAAGCCCGACAGAGTTGTCGTTGGAACTAGCTCTGAACGTGCAAAGAAAGTGATGGACCAATTGTATAAGCCATTTGTTCGTCAAGGGAATCCAATTATTTTCATGGATGAAAAGTCTGCGGAGCTAACTAAATACGCCGCGAATTCATTTTTAGCGACAAAGATTACGTTTATGAATGAAGTGGCTAACTTTTGTGAGTTAGTTGGCGCTGATGTAGACAAAGTAAGAATCGGAATTGGTTCGGATGAACGAATAGGTAAACGCTTTTTATTCCCTGGTATTGGTTACGGAGGGTCTTGTTTCCCGAAAGATGTTCAGGCATTGGTAAAAAGTGGAAGAGAAAACAATTTTGATTTTGAGATTCTGAATGCTGTAATGGCGGTTAATGAAAATCAAAAAACAGTGATGATGCCCAAAATGAAAAACTTCTTCCGAGGCAATTTAACTGGAAAGAAAATTGCAATTTGGGGGTTAGCTTTTAAACCAGATACGGACGATATCCGTGAAGCACCAGCGTTGTATATGATTGATGAATTATTGAAAGCAGGCGCAACTGTTACTGCATTCGATCCGGAAGCGATGAAAAATGTTCAAGGTGTAATTGGCGACACGATTGTATTTGCGAAAGACGAATACGAGGCACTAAAAGACGCGGATGCATTATTGATTTGTACAGAATGGGGAATTTTTAGAAATCCTGATTTTGACAAAATTGAAGCCTTGTTGAAAGACAAAGTTATTTTTGACGGACGAAACTTATTCGACGCGCAGGAAATGAATGATAAAGGATTTTACTACAGTTCAATTGGTCGTCAGACTGTTGAAAATAGCGTAAAAGCATAAAAATGGTAGAAAGAAAAAGAATACTTATTACGGGTGCAGCGGGTTTTTTAGGTTCGCATTTATGTGACCGTTTTATAAAAGAAGGATACTCCGTTGTTGCAATGGACAACCTTATTACAGGACAGTTAAAAAATATTGAGCATTTGTTCAAATTGGAAAATTTTGAATTTTATCACCATGATGTTTCAAAGTTTATTCACGTACCAGGTGAGCTAGATTACATCTTGCACTTCGCTTCGCCGGCAAGTCCAATCGATTATTTAAAAATTCCAATCCAAACCTTAAAAGTGGGATCTCTAGGAATTCACAATTGTCTCGGTTTAGCAAAAGCAAAGAACGCACGAGTATTAATCGCATCGACTTCAGAAGTGTACGGAGATCCAACGGTTCATCCACAAACAGAAGATTACTGGGGAAATGTGAATCCTGTTGGCCCGAGAGGTGTTTATGATGAAGCAAAACGTTTCCAAGAAGCGATGACAATGGCCTACCATAATTTCCACGGAGTTGAAACGCGTATCGTTCGTATTTTCAATACCTATGGACCAAAAATGCGTCTAAACGACGGCCGTGTTTTACCAGCTTTTATTGGTCAAGCATTACGTGGAGAAGACTTAACAATTTTCGGAGACGGTTCTCAAACACGTTCATTCTGCTATGTAGATGATTTAGTGGAAGGGATTTACCGCTTGTTGCATTCTGATTATGCTTATCCCGTAAATATTGGGAATCCTGATGAAATTTCAATTGGTGATTTTGCTGAAGAGATTATTAAATTAACAGGAACAAATCAAAAGGTGATCTACAAAGATTTACCAGTTGATGATCCAAAACAACGTCAACCCGACATTACCAAAGCGCGAGAGATTTTGAATTGGGGACCAACAATAGACAGGGCAGAAGGATTGAAAAGAACATATGCCTATTTTAAAAGTTTGACAGAAGAGGAATTGAATGATACAAATCATTACAATTTTGATAAATACATTATTCGATAATGAATTATTTCGCGCACGAAACAGCGGTAATCGACGAAGGTTGCCAAATTGGTGAAGGAGTGAAGATTTGGCATTTTTCACATATTATGCCCAATTGCATAATTGGTGACCGATGCAATATTGGTCAAAACGTAGTTATTTCTCCTGATGTAGTTTTAGGAACGAATGTTAAAATTCAAAATAATGTTTCTATTTATACAGGCGTTATTTGTGAGGATGATGTTTTTCTCGGACCTTCGATGGTATTCACCAATGTCATTAATCCAAGAAGTGCCGTCAATCGCAAAGCAGAATATGCGAAAACGATTGTACGAAAAGGAGCAAGTATTGGAGCAAATGCAACAATTGTTTGTGGGCATGACATTGGACGATTTGCATTTATCGGAGCTGGAGCAGTTGTTACAAAAACTGTAGAAGATTATGCATTGGTGGTGGGAAATCCTGCACGACAAATTGGTTGGATGAGTGAATATGGTGATAGACTTGAATTCAATACGGATGGCTACGCAAAGTGTAAAGAAAGCGGAGACGAATATAAATTGGAAAATCAAAAAGTGATTAAACTTTAAGAGAATGTTTAGTAAAGATCAAAAAATAAAATTTGCAGTTGTTGGTGCGGGACACATTGGAAAGCGCCATGCCGAAATGATTCGTCGAGAAGAAGAGGCTGAATTGGTTGCACTTGTTGATATTCGTACTCCAGAAGAATGCGAAGCAACGCATTTTGAAGTTCCGATGTTTAAATCAGTTGAAGAATTGATTCATTCAGGATTGGAGTTTGATGTCGTTAATATCTGCACACCAAACGGATTGCATGCAGAACAAAGTCTATTGGCACTTGAAGCTAAAAAACACGTTGTGTGTGAAAAACCCATGGGACTTTCCAAAGACAATTGCGAAAAAGTGATTTTCAAATCATTGCAAATGTCTAAAAATGTTTTTTGTGTCATGCAAAACAGGTATTCACCTCCTTCAGAATGGATTAAATCTATAGTTGAGGAAAAGAAATTGGGAGATATCTTTATGGTACAATTAAACTGCTACTGGAATAGAGACGACCGCTATTATAAAGCTGGAGGATGGAAAGGAACGAAGGATTTAGATGGGGGAACGTTGTTTACACAGTTTTCGCACTTTATTGATATCATGTATTGGCTGTTTGGTGATATAGAAAATATCAGTGGGAAATTCGCCGATTTTACTCACCAAAATTCTACTGCCTTCGAAGATTCTGGATTTGTAAACTTTGATTTTATCAACGGTGGAATGGGTTCAATTAACTATTCTACAGCAGTAGCCAATCAAAATTTGGAAAGTTCATTGACGATTGTTGGTAGCAAAGGATCGGTGAAAATTGGTGGTCAATACATGAATGAAGTTGAAGTGTGTAACATTGACGGTTATGAAATGCCTGAGCTAAAACCAACCAATCCGGGTAACGATTATGGAGCTTACAAAGGTTCAGCGGCAAATCACAATTATGTCATTACAAACGTGATTGATACATTAAAAGGAAGAACAACGGCAACCACAAACGCTTTAGAAGGTCTTAAGGTTGTTGAAATAATAGAAAGAATTTATAAAGTAAGAAATGAGCAACTCGATTTATAACAAATTAGTAAACAAAGAAACAACTATCGCAGTAATTGGATTGGGGTATGTTGGATTGCCGATTGCACTGGAATTTGCTAGAAAAATTAAAGTAGTTGGATTCGATATCAACGCAGAACGTGTTGAATTGATGAAAAAAAATATAGATCCAAGTAATGAATTGGATGCTTCCGAATTTGAAGGGTGCGACATTACCTTTACGGCAAATATTGACGATTTAAAAGAAGCTACCTTTTTCGTGGTGGCTGTACCAACTCCAATTGATGATTCGAATTTACCAAATTTGAAACCTTTGTTGAGCGCGACCGGAACAGTTGCGAAAGTTTTGAAAAAAGGCGATTATGTTGTTTTTGAATCAACAGTTTATCCTGGTTGTACAGAAGAGGATTGTGTACCTGTTTTGGAAGAAATTTCTGGATTGAAATTCAGAGAGGATTTCAAAATTGGCTATTCCCCAGAAAGAATTAATCCTGGAGATAAAGAACATACCTTACAAAATGTAATTAAAGTAGTTTCTGGATGTTGTGACGAGTCTTTAGAAGAAATTGCGAAAACATACGAATTAGTAGTTGGAGCAGGTGTGCACAGAGCAACTTCATTAAAGGTGGCTGAAGCTGCCAAAATTATTGAAAACACGCAAAGAGACGTCAATATCGCCCTGATAAATGAGTTGTCGATCATCTTCAATAAATTGAACATCAATACGTTTGATGTGCTTGAAGCGGCTGGAACTAAATGGAATTTCTTGAAATTCTCACCAGGTTTGGTTGGTGGTCATTGCATCGGAGTTGATCCATATTATTTAACGCACAAAGCACAACAAGCAGGTTACCATTCGAAAGTAATTACAAGCGGTCGTTACGTTAATGATTCAATGGGATTCTACATCGGTAAGCAAACCGTGAAAAAAATATTGGCAAAAGGAAAGCACATACAGGATGCTAGAGTGCTCGTTATGGGAGCAACATTTAAAGAAGATGTAAGCGATATTCGAAATTCGAAAGTGATTGATATTATCAATGAATTAAAATCATTTCAAGTGAAAGTTGATTTGGTTGATCCACACGCTTCTTCGACTGAAATGGAGCACGAATATGGAGTTGGATTGGTAGCAAACCCAACAAATAATTACGACGCTATTATCGTTGCCGTAAATCATCGAGAATACCAAAAACTGACGGAAGCCGATTTTGAAAACATGATGAAGGATGACAAAGGTGTCTTCGTAGATGTAAAAGGAATATTTAAAGGAAAAATCAATCGATTGGAATACTGGTCGCTGTAATAGTTCGACTTTTGATTGAAAGTATGATTAAGACGGTTTATCTTAACAAGTCCTAATGTCTTTCATCCTAAAGTTTTAAAGTCTAATATTATGTGGGAGAAAAACATATTAATTACGGGAGGAGCAGGATTCATTGGATCGCATTTAGTGCGTTTGATGGTCAATAAGTATCCAACATATAGAATTATTTGTTTGGATAAATTGACGTACGCTGGAAATTTAAAAAATCTAACAGACGTTGATAATGCGCCAAATTATGCCTTCGTAAAAGCAGATATCGTAGATGCAGAAGCAATGAAAAGCGTTTTTGCAGAATATGAAATTTCAGATGTTATTCATTTAGCAGCAGAGTCGCATGTTGATAGATCAATTGAAGGGCCGATGGAATTCGTTATGACGAATGTCGTTGGAACGGTAAATCTACTACAAGTGGCAAAAGACAGCTGGAAGGGAGATGATCACGTTTTTCACCATGTTTCTACAGATGAGGTGTACGGTTCGCTTGGAGAAGACGGCTTGTTTGAAGAAACGACAGCTTACGATCCTAGAAGCCCGTATTCATCTTCAAAAGCATCTTCAGATCACTTTGTACGTGCATTTCATCACACGTACGGCTTGCCGATAAAGATTTCGAATTGCTCAAATAATTATGGTAGTCACCAATTTCCAGAAAAGTTAATTCCTTTGATGATAAACAATATCGTCAATAATAAACCATTGCCTATTTACGGGAAAGGAGAAAATATCCGCGATTGGTTATGGGTAAACGACCATGCAAGTGCCATTGAAACGATTTTTTCAAAAGGAAGAATTGGTGAATCATACAATGTTGGTGGATTAAACGAATGGACAAACATCGATTTAGTTAAGTATTTGTGTCGTTTGTTGGATAAAAAACTCAACCGTGCAGAAGGTGAAAGCGAAAAGCTGATTACATATGTAACAGATAGAGCAGGACACGATATGCGATATGCAATTGACGCTTCAAAAATTGAGGCTGAATTGAATTGGAAACCATCGTTGAAGTTTGAAGAAGGTTTAGAAATTACGGTCGATTGGTATTTGAAGAATACAGAATGGACGAATGAAATTACATCGGGTTCATACAGAGATTATTACGATACGATGTATCAAAACAGATAGAAATGGGATTCTTAGGCTCGATATTTTCAAAAAAAGAAGCGAAACGAGATCCATTTGATTTGTCGGTGTTTAAAGTCGACATGCACAGCCATTTAATCCCCGGAATTGACGATGGTTCAAAGTCCATGGATGAAACCATTGGAATGTTGACCAAATTTGAAGCATTAGGATTCAAAAAAGTTATCACCACGCCTCACATAATGAGCGATTATTTTCGCAATACTCCAGAAATCATTCTGGAAGGAATGGAAAGGGTGCAGGCCGAATTAAAACGCATCAACTTAAACATCGAATTTGAAGCAGCAGCTGAATATTATTACGATGAGACATTGATGAATAAATTAAAAAACAAGGAGAAACTATTGACCTTTGGTGATAATTATCTTTTGTTTGAATTTTCATTTCATTCAGAACCAAGCCAAATTGAAGCCTTGATTTTTGAAATGATTACTCAGAATTACAAACCTGTTTTGGCACATTTTGAACGCTATGTTTTCTTACACGGTTCAATTGATAAAGCAATAGAATGGCGCAAAAAAGGTGTGAATATTCAATTAAATTACAATTCACTTACAGGACATTACGGTCCAGAAGTTCTAAAACAAGCTCGCAAATTAGTCGATAGTGGACAAATTGATTTCGTAGCAACAGATTGTCACCGTATTGAGCACTTGATGACTTTGGAGAATAATTTAAGTGGTGATTATTTTCACAAACTGGGAGAGCTTGAGTTGAAGAATTCGACTCTTTAAAAGAACAATTCAGTTTAGAATAAATTAACAGTTAAATTTACTTACCATGGTAAATAAATATATATATTTGCTTTTTATTCGTAATTTGAACCCATGGAATATTTAGAAATAATCACCTTAGCTTTTATAGGATTAGGAGCGTTTGTTCTACAATGGAAGAAGGATCTTCGTTTTGTTTCGTTCATTAATGTATTACTCACAGCGGTTGTTGTGTTGTTGATGAAACGATTCGTTTCTCCTACAGATTACAACCAATTGTATGCACTTTTGGCTATTGTAGGAATGAATTATGTTCTTGCTCAATTGCAAGTTTTACAAAAAGAAGGTATTCGAATTCTCATTCCAATTATCTCCTTTGGAGCTTATTTAGTACTATTTAAATCAGAATCAATAACTGTGTTAGGAGATGAATATTCTTCGGTAAATAAGTTTGTTATTTCTGGAGTGGTGTTAAGTGTTTTAACCTACGAATTTGGATTAATGAAGCGATTTTTCATTACTAAGTTATTTCATGGACTTGAGGTAGCCGAAATAATAAAATCAGTAATGATTTTCTTTATGGCACTTGCAGTATTCTTTGGTGGTTTTGGAGCCGGGTCTTTCGGTTTGCTGGTTGTTGCTGCCGCTTTCATCAGTACTTCGTTTTACAGAAAAGAGGATACCATAAGTTATGGAGTTTCATTTCTATCGCTTTCACTTCTTGCAGGTTTGCTAACCTTAACCGGAGAAACAGAAGTCAATTTAATTAACGCAGACGTACTAGAAGGTTTGCTTGTTGGCATTTTTGGTGCGTACTTCATTGGACAATTGTGGAATACAACCAATCGTTTTATGCTGATTTTAGCATATAGTATGTTCCTTGTTTTTTCAAGTATATTTCTATTCCTATTAACTGTTTATGGGCAAATGGGTGGAATGGATGCATTTATTGGTATTTTAATTGGGTCGGCCGCGGTGAATATCATTCAAGGAAAAGAGTACATTGGCTGTCTCTTATACACATCTCCGAGCCCACGAGACAGGCAGAAATCT
>CAJXRM010000069.1 GCA_913059205.1 uncultured Flavobacteriales bacterium | reverse complement strand
CGAGATTTCTGCCTGTCTCGTGGGCTCGGAGATGTGTATAAGAGACAGCATTTGTCCCAATAAAAACTTATAATAATGTCAAATAAATATCAAGCGGAAATTAATGCTTTCATGGAAAAGGTGAAAGCTACAAATGGACACGAACCTGAGTTTCTTCAAGCTGTGCATGAAGTCGCAGAGGCGGTTATCCCTGTAATTGAGAGTACTCCTAAGTACAAAGCGGCTAAAATTCTTGATCGAATGGTCGAACCTGAACGAACTATTTTGTTTCGTGTTCCTTGGCTTGATGATAAAGGAGAAGTACAAGTTAATCGTGGATTCAGAGTTGAATTTAACTCTGCAATTGGACCATATAAAGGTGGTTTAAGATTCCATCCTTCTGTGAATTTATCGATTCTTAAGTTTTTAGGATTTGAGCAAGTGTTTAAAAATTCATTGACAACTCTTCCTATGGGTGGAGGTAAAGGTGGTTCTGATTTTGATCCAAAAGGAAAGTCAGATAACGAAGTAATGAAATTTTGCCAGTCTTTTATGACAGAATTATGTAAGCATATTGGCGCTAACACAGATGTTCCTGCAGGAGATATCGGAGTTGGAGGTCGTGAAATTGGTTACATGTTTGGACAATACAAAAGAATTCGTAACGAATTTGTTGGTGTATTAACTGGTAAAGGTTTAAACTGGGGTGGATCATTAATCCGTCCTGAAGCAACTGGATACGGAACTGTATACTTCGCGAAAGAAATGTTGGCAACTAAAAACGATTCATTTAACGGAAAAACAATTGTTATTTCTGGTTCTGGAAACGTTGCGCAATACGCATGTGAAAAAGCAACTGAATTGGGAGGTAAAGTAGTTACTCTTTCTGATTCTTCTGGATACATTTATGATGAGGCTGGAATTGATGCTGAGAAATTGGCTGAAGTGATGGATATCAAAAATGTAAGAAGATCTAGAATTTCTGACTATGTAAATAAATACCCAAATGCTAAGTTTATTGCTAATGAGCGTCCTTGGTCTGTTAAGGCAGATATCGCGTTGCCATGTGCGACTCAAAATGAGTTGAATGGCGAAGAAGCAAAAGCGTTAATTGCAAATGGAGTTAAATGTGTTGCTGAAGGAGCAAATATGCCTTCAACGCCAGAGGCAATTGAAGCGTTCCAAGCTGCTAAAGTATTGTTTTCACCAGGTAAAGCATCTAATGCAGGTGGAGTTGCAACTTCAGGATTGGAGATGTCACAAAACTCATTGCGTTACAACTGGACAAGAGAAGAGGTAGATGCTAAATTGCATGGAATTATGGTTTCTATTCACGAATCTTGTGTGAAATACGGAAAATTAGAAGACGGTACGATTGATTATGTGAAAGGTGCAAATATTGCAGGTTTCGTAAAAGTTGCTGATGCAATGATTGATCAAGGATTGGTCTAATGTAAAATCTATTTTTAAAAAGGTCGTTAATTGTTAACGACCTTTTTTTGTGCGAAATAATCACATACAATTAATCTATTTGTTAGATTTGTTTAACGTTATACACTTATTATGGAGGTCTTAGATAAAAGGAAAATTGTTTTTTCGAAAGAAGGTTTTGAGAATGATGAATTATTGTCGATTTATAAGAAAATATTGAAACCTCGAATGATCGAGGAGAAAATGTTGATTTTACTTCGTCAAGGAAAAATCTCGAAATGGTTTTCTGGTTGGGGACAAGAAGCGATTTCTGTTGGTTCAGCGTACGCAATGAAGCGAGAGGAGTACATTTTTCCGATGCATAGAAACTTAGGTGTATTCACAACAAGAGACATTCCTTTAAGTCGCTTGTTTGCGCAATTTCAAGGGAAAAAGTCGGGATTCACGAATGGTCGAGATCGTTCTTTTCATTTTGGAACGCAGGAATACAATATTGTAGGAATGATTTCTCACCTTGGTCCTCAATTGGCATTGGCTGGGGGAGTCGCTCTTGCGTCCAAGGTAAAAGATTTGAAAACTTCGACAATCGTGTTTACTGGAGATGGTGGAGCAAGTGAAGGAGATTTCCATGAGGCGCTGAATGTGGCTTCAGTTTGGGATTTACCTGTCATTTTTGGAATTGAGAACAACTGTTGGGGACTATCAACGCCTTCAGTTGAACAATTTAGATGTAAACAATTTATCGACAAAGGAATTGGTTACGGAATGGAAGCAATTCAAATCAATGGAAACAATATTTTAGAAGTTATTAAAACGATTCGATCAATAAGAGAGGAACAAATTAAAAATCCGAGACCATTTTTATTGGAGTTTATGACATTTCGAATGAGAGGTCACGAAGAAGCGTCAGGAACTAAATATTATCCTGAAGGAATTCAAGATGAATGGGAAGAATTTGATCCGCTTACAAATTATGAAGCATTCTTAAAAGATTCATCTATTTTAACGGATGAAACTATAGAGGAATACAGAGACGAAATTAAAAAGGAAATTCAAGAAGGACTAGATCTTGCTTTTGCGGAAGGAATAATCGAATCGGATATAGAAAATGAGTTGAATGATTTATACGCACCGTATACTCAAAAGGTAATTGAAGCCACTGGAGAAACTTCTGAACGTCGTTTCGTAGATGCTATCCAAGATGGTTTGCGCCAGTCGATGGAAAAGTACGATGATTTAATTATCATGGGACAAGATATTGCTGAATATGGAGGTGTATTTAAAATTACAGAGGGATTTGTTGAACAATTCGGAAAAGAACGCGTTCGAAATACACCAATTTGTGAATCTGCCATTGTTGGTGCGGGACTTGGATTGTCTATTGCGGGAATGAAAGCGGTTGTAGAAATGCAATTTGCGGATTTTGTAACGTGTGGATTCAATCAAATTGTGAATAATTTAGCCAAATTGCATTGGCGCTGGGGCCAAAACGCGGATGTTGTTGTTCGAATGCCAACGGGAGCAGGAGCAGCTGCAGGACCGTTTCACTCGCAAAGCAACGAAGCCTGGTTTTTTCATACTCCAGGATTAAAAATTGTTTACCCTTCAACTCCTTACGAAGCTAAAGGTTTACTTGCAGCAGCGATTGAAGACCCTAATCCGGTAATGGTTTTTGAACATAAATTCTTGTACAGAAGTATTCGTGAGGAAATTCCAAACGATTATTATACAGTTGAAATTGGAAAAGCAAGAACGGTTAAGGAAGGAAATGATTTATCAATAATTACTTATGGCCTAGGTGTTCATTGGGCCAAAGACTATGCGGAAAATCATTCCGATTGCTCGATAGATATAGTTGATTTAAGAACACTGTTGCCATTGGATACTGACGCAATATATAATTCTGTTAGAAAAACTGGAAGAGTGATTGTGTTGCATGAAGATTGTATGACTGGCGGAATTGGAGGTGAAATTGTTGCGTTGATTTCTGAAAACTGTTTCGAATACCTCGATGCTCCAGTAAAACGAGTTGCTTCCTTGGATACACCAGTTCCTTTTGCAGCGAATCTTGAAGAACAATTCTTGCCAAAGCAACGTTTGGATGAAGCGATTGCGGCAATTATGAAATACTAAGAGTAGAATTTTTACACAATAAAAAAAGGGACTTGCGTCCCTTTTTTTATTTAAATGTATTTTCGTTTAATCTCTAATTACTGTATAGCCTGGATATTTTGAAGAGCTAAAAACAAATTTGGAATCACTTAAGTCAGACTCAACAGAGAATTTTGTTACTGAGTATGTCATTACTGTTCCGTCTTTCGTTTTCATAATCACTTTCATAATCTCACTTTTCGCTTTAGAAATATAAAGGGTTACGGTGTGATAATCCACACTTCCTGGATTTTTAGGATAAAGATTAATGATGTGAACAGCTTCTCCACTTAAGGTTGATTCTTTGTAGTATTTATTTTTAAATCCTTCTTCCCAAATTGTTAATAGTTTGCGAGGATTAATTGATTCATCATCATCTTCGTTTGCATCTGATTCGTAAACCGATTTTTCTTCTTTAACAATTGTCCATGATTTTAAACCGTTTGAGATAACCGTATTTTCACCAAAAGAAGCATAATATTTATCTCCTTTCACCCAACCTTTTCCAGTTTCAGTTTCTGATGTTCCAGTCGAACTATTTTTGATGTTTGCACTAAACTCCACATAAAATGAGTTTTGTGACTTCATTTTTTTTGAAAGCTTGTCAAGAATTTCTTGTGATTTGGCATCTTGTCCAAATGAAGTGAATGATGCGCAAACGAGGATAACAAGTGTAATTATATTTTTCATGTTTTATTATTTTCTTTCATTTTAGCAGAAACTATGCCAAAGATAAAGTTTAATTGTTTTTGTTACTCAAAAGTTGAAGTAATGTTGATGACTCAATATTGTGGCGACCAAGGTACGTACTTATTTTAAAATCTACACTTTTATAAAGAGAGATTAATTTATTTTGTTGAACTGAATTAAAGAACTCGTCTTCACTTCCGAGAACAAAATGATTTTCTTTTTCACCCTTTAAATCTTCCATTCTAGGCTCCATGTCCGGTGGGAAATCACTAGCCCAAATAATTGTCTTGTCAAATGCATTTTGAGCGTTCATTTTCCATCTAACGGCAGTCGCTCCACCTTGAGAAAAACCCAACAGAATTCGTTCATTAAAATTGTGTTTTGATGAAATTTCTTTGTCTAATGCATTTAACCAATCAATATTGTCTTTGATGTCTGTTTCCCTTGCTTCTTTGGTCATCCACGAGGCTCCGACTTTTCCACTTGCACCATTTAAATAAAATCGATGCATTCCTTCAGGTGCAACTATTAAATAGTCGTCAGGTAGCTCAGCAAATTTTCGAATAAAGAACTTCGCCAATTGTCCGTAACCATGCAGAACATAAATTACTTTTTTTGGTCGTTTTTCTTCGTTTAATGTTTCGTAACGATAGGTTTTAGAAAAGTAAAAGGAATTCTCCATTAATTTTCAGTAAAGTATTTATTCTTTGGGTCGCTGAAGTACCATCGTCTATCCAATTTACCTGTTGAGGTGATTTTTGGTTGAATTGAATAAACATCATTTACAGAGTTTATTGTCACATTTTCTATGTTGGCTTTATAAACTAAAATGTCTTTTGCCAATGAAAAACTACCTGGTACAAGTTCAATTGCATATGCTTCAACAGAGCTTTCGCCTAATCCATCAAAGATTTTCGCTTCAAACGTTTGGCGAGGGATGTTATTTATTATAGTATAAAATCTTCTGAATTTGGAGTTTCTTATTCTAAAGTCAATTGTAAAATCGTTATATGCTTCCGTTTTTATCGTTTGAAAAGTAACTTCTAATTCAGCATAAGGACTTGAAGGAACAGCGATAGCCGTTGAAATGTCTTTCGACAAGCCGTCCATGTAAAAATAATAGTTGTAATTTCCCATATATCCCATTTCGGCTCTCTTCGCAACGTTTTCACTAACTATTGCTTCTTGAAGAGCAAATTCCAAACGGTTTACAGTAATGACATAATCTAAGCTATCATCACCATTCAAATTACTTTTATACACAGTATACGTATACTTTTCAGTCCTTGGAATACGCAAAGAACTTTCGATATGTCTTACGATTTTATCCTCAATTGATTTGTATTCGGGAGCTTTGTTCTCGATATTATCGAAAAATTCACTTTCTTTTTTTTCCGGTTCAGTGCACGAAATTGTAAAAAGAAAAAGGCCAATTAAAAGTTTATATTGCATATGAACAAAGATAAGGGTTAATCTTTAATTTTCTTTTATATTCGAAATATGGATGTTAAAATTGAAAAATCATGGTCAATTGTGTTAAAGGATGAATTAAACGCGCCTTATTTCAATCAATTAGTTAGTTTTCTTCAAAAGGAATACAACCACAAAACTATTTTTCCAGATCAATCTCAAATTTTTCGTGCGTTAAATGAATGTCCATTTGATAAAGTAAAAGTTGTAATTCTTGGTCAAGATCCTTATCATACCAAAGGTATGGCCAATGGTTTGTGTTTTTCAGTTCCGTCAGAGGTTAAAAAGTTGCCGCCAAGTTTGAAAAATATATTTAAGGAGTTGCAGTCTGATATTGGTGGAGATTTAAGATTATCAGGAGATTTAACGAATTGGGCAGAGCAAGGTGTTTTGCTTCTGAATACCGTATTAACAGTTGAGGAAGGCAAAGCGGACAGTCATTCAGGAAAGGGCTGGGAAACTTTTACGGATGCTGTGCTTAGAGCATTAAACTATAGCAAACAAAATGTTGTTTATGTGTTGTGGGGAAGCAAAGCGATTGTGAAGGCAAGGTTTTTAAACCAAGAAAATAATGTGATTCTTAAAGCTCCTCATCCTTCGCCATTATCATCGTACAGAGGATTTTTTGATTCAAAACCCTTCTCAAAAGCGAATGATTATTTAAAGTCAAAAAACATAACTGAAATTAGTTGGTAAATATTTAACCAATAAGTGAATTGTTCCCCTAAAAATGAAGTGAATTTGGTATGTAAAAGCAATGCATTTTTCTATCTTTGCGATGATGAAAATTCAAAATGATTTAATTTTGCGTGCGGCCAAAGGTGAGGATATTGAAAGATATCCAGTTTGGTTAATGCGCCAGGCTGGGAGAATTCTACCAGAGTATAGGGAAGTTAGAGGTAAACTTTCAGGTTTTAAGGAATTGGTTGAAACTCCTGAACGAGCTGCAGAAGTTACGATTCAACCTGTTGATTTATTAGGAGTTGATGCCGCAATAATATTTTCCGACATATTAGTTGTCCCTGAAGCAATGGGATTGGAATACCAAATGATCGAAAAAAAAGGTCCTTGGTTCGAAAAAACTATTCGTTCAGAAGAAGCGTTGAAATATGCAGAATTTGACTTTGATGTTGAAGATCGATTAGGGTACGTTACAGAGGCAATACGAATTACAAATAAAGAATTAGGTGGCAGAGTTCCTTTAATTGGATTTGCTGGAGCACCTTGGACAATTTTCTGTTATATGACGGAAGGTCAAGGCTCAAAAACCTTTTCCGAATCCCGAAAGATTTTATTCACAAATCCAACTTTGGCACACGAGTTGCTTGTTCGTATAACCAAAGTGACAATTCAGTACCTTAAAGCACAAATTAAAGCTGGAGCACATATGGTTCAAATCTTTGATTCTTGGGCTGGAATACTAGGTAAAGAGCAATACGCTGAATTTGGATTGAAATATATGGATCAAATAGCATCTGCAATTACGGAAGTTCCTGTAACAATTTTCGCAAAAGGCGCCTACAATTCAGTGGTTGAAATTGCAGCCATGGATTGCAATACTATCGGAGTCGATTGGAATATGCAAATTACTGACATTAGAAATTCTGTTGGTGAAAAGAGAACTTTGCAGGGAAATTTGGACCCATGTGTGTTGTATTCATCTCATAATGAGGTAGAGCGACAAACAAATAATATGCTTAATTCTTTCATAAGTAAAAGACATATTGTTAATTTGGGGCACGGTGTTTATCCTGATATCGATCCAGAAAAGGTAAAAACATTTATTAATACAGTAAAAAACTATGAACTTAAACACTAATAAAATGAAAAAATTAATTTGGACAATGTCCGTTGGAATCCTTTCGTTGAGTACGTTTGCTCAGGAAGGGCAAAATTTAATTTCAAATTCTGGTTTCGAATCGGTGGGGAAGTCTCCAAAACGATTGGGATCGATAGAAAGTGCTGAGGGTTGGGTTTCTCCAACTGGGGTTCGCGCTGATTTATTCACAAGTAGTAAAATTGAAGATATCAATGTTCCTGAAAATATTTACGGTAAAGAACATCCAAAGGAAGGTGGTAATTACGCAGGTATTGTAGGTTACTCTTATGGTGATAAAATGCCTCGTTCTTACGTGATGACTAAAATTGATGTTCCTTTGAAAAAGGACATGAGATATTGTGTGAAGTTCAATCTTTCGTTAGCTGAAGCTTCTAAATATGCGTCAAATAATATTGGAGCGAAATTGAGTAAAAAACCATTTGGTTCAGATTCAAAATTGCCATTAATTGATGAAGCAAGTTTGTTGCATTATAACAACGATCATAAAATTATGAGCGCGCGTTACAATTGGACAGAAGTATGTGGAGTAGTTGTTGCAGAAGGTGGTGAAAAGTATATCACTATTGGAAATTTCAATTCGGATGACGAAACAAAGTCTGAACGAATGAAAAAAGACCCTAAATTGAAAGTAACTCAAATTGTTGCTGCTTATTACTATATCGACGATGTAACTGTTCGTTTATTGAGCGACGGTGAACAATGCGATTGTCAAGCTGAAGAAAGTGCCCAAGAATACTCAACTACGATTTATCAAAAAGTCTTCAATCTAAATGATGAAATGTCTGCGAAAGAGAAAATTGAATTGCAAGAAATTTTCTTTGCATTCGGAAGAGATAAGTTGACAACAGAAGGAACAGGTTCTTTGGATTTGATTGCTAAATTGTTAAAAGAGAATCCAGCGATGAAATTGCAAATCAATGGTCACAATAACGCAATGGAAGATTCAGTGGGAATTGAAAATGACTATTATGCAGATATGGATAATAAACGAATCGGAGCTGTAATGAACTATTTAATGGAGAAGGGAATTCCAGAAGGGCGAATTATTTTTACCCAAAAAGGAATTGACGAGCCAAATACAGATACGAATCCTGAAGATGATGAAGATTTAGTAATGGCGAAGAATAGAAGAGTTACTTTTACTGTGAGACAATAGAAACAAATTGATTAAAAATAGGGAGCTAAATTTTAGCTCCCTTTTTTGTTTTAAAATCAAATTTACTTCGTAACCATAAATCGTTGAATCGACACATTTTCACCATCTATTATTCGTAGAAAGTAACTTCCATCAGTATAATTTTGGATATTCAAGGCGATAGTATTTATTCCCTTTTCGAAGTGTATAGCACTCGCGTCAATTTGTCTTCCTAAATTGTCTAGAACAATATAGCGTGAATCAATTTCTTTAATTGAATTGTATTCGATTGACACGATTTCCTTAGCTGGATTTGGATAAATTTTAACAATACCACTCGTAGTTAAATTGTTATACGCATGAATAATTTTAGAAATTGTAATTGTATTGTCTCTATCTACTTGTTTTAAGCGATAATAATTGTCTCCCAAACTCGGAACACGATCTATAAACTCATAGGAAATAAGTTCTGTAGAATTTCCTGCTCCCTTAATCGTGCCAATTGGATTGAAATCGGTTCCATTTAGACTATGTTCAATTTCAAAATAATCATTGTTTTCTTCTGTTAACGTTTTCCACTGAACAACATGTTGATTATTTCTTGCAACAACATTTAAGTCTATCATATCAACTGCAAGAGGAATGGTCGATGAAATTGACATATCATCAATTGCGATGGAAGGGTCGGAACCAGCGCCATCACCGTCATTAATCCAGTGAAAAGCAATTTTAAGATTGGTAATATTTTCAGCGCATACCGGAAGCGCATAGTTTCTAGCTGTCCAATAACCTTGGCCACCTGAAGCGCAAGATTGCTGAGTTTGTGGAGCACAACAGATACCAAAAAAACCGCACACAAAAGCGTCTAAACAGCTGCAACATTGTGTTGCTGGCATTAAGGGCAATGCGTTCCAAGTTGCTCCTCCATTACAACTGTAATAAGGAAACACACGATCATCACCTTGAGCAGCGATATAATTGAACGACAACGTTAGTCCTCCGTAACTTACAGTATTTATGTTGGGTGATTCTATTCGCTTGTCCGTAATATTTGAAGCATTTGTGGCGTCGTAAGCAGCACCACAATCGGGAGTACCACAAAGTCCTCCTATTGCACTAACGTGGAGTGATCCATCGCCGTTGGAACAGACTGAACCACATGTGTTGACAGCGTTGCCGCATTCTTCACCGCTGACGTACCATTGATTGGCACTAGCGCCTTCGCCGCCACCAAGAACATTGTTGGTTTGTGTCCAGTTCCCTCCTGATGTTGCAGGATATCCGTTTGCCAAAGTGCCACGAGCAGAACTTCCAGTGTCAAAATCTTCGGTCCATATAACTTGACCAAAAACAGAAAATCCAAATAAGATGTTAATGATTAGTAGAGATAGTTTCATAAGTTATTGTTTAGCAGTTAAATATAATTTAAAATTGACTGAAATCAAAATGTGTTTTGGGATTTAATTATTGATTTAAGTAGGATTTCATCTATATTTGTTCTAAATCAATTCATATGAGAAAGGCTTATATTTTTCTGTTTGTTGCGCTATTTATTTTAACAGGATGTAAATTAATTGCGAAAGAAATTAAGAAATCAAACCAAATTCGCCGAGCGGCAAAGGAAGTATGCGATTGTAAATACGTTGGAGTTTCAACGAGTTATTCGAATGGAAATGGCACTTTAACGCTTACCATTCGTCGAACAAACTCACAAGACTATGCTAGTATAGCAGACAGTATCATGTCAAATTTAAAGGCGAAATACGAGAAAACATGCGCATTCGGAGAGATTTTTATTCTGTTTGAAACAGACAGTTTAACTGAAAAATACACCTATTATGGTTGTGATCCGGAGCCCGATTATGAAAGCTTCGATCCGAATGAGTTTTTAGAGGATTCGGATGAATGGGATACGTGGGGAGAAGATGAAGACTCCCTTGCGACTAGTTGAAATCAGCAGAAACTAGAATCAATTCTGTTTTTTCAAAATCAACACAGGAAAGTACTGTCGAATAGTTAGAGTTGTTTATAACAACAGAGTTTCCTTGCGTTACAAGAGTTTCGCCAAGACTAATACAACCCGATTGTACGTATATAAATTGAATATCGTAAGCGGATGTCAAAGCAAGTGTCTCATTCGATATTAAATCTATTTTCTGGACGATGGTTTTCGTATCGTTTTTCGTCATAACGTTAAAATCGATGACTTTCCCCCAACTTTTCGTTTTCCAATCTCCACTAAATTGATCTTGCTCAAAAGCTGCTAATTCGCACGTATGGTGATTCTCATGCTCCAACTTTAAGTTTCCATCAAGCACCATTAATGTGCGATGAACATCAGGTAGAGCAGTAAATTCAGATGATTCAACTTCAACTGTGGCGATACTAATTCGCAAAGTGAAGTCGCCCACTTTGAAGTTCGATTCTGGTGGATAAATAAACAATTCAGAAGTCTTTCCGCCAGACCAATTTGTTGTAGTGTAGGTTTCGGCTGGAATGAGTTGAATGTCTTTCATGATTTATCGATTCGAGAGTGATTTTAACGTTTCAGCAAATGCGCTTCTAATTGGTGTTTGTAGATTGTGTTTTCCTTCTTTGACAACAATTTTACCTTTTACTATTGTTGCTATTTGTTGCGTTGCATCTGCCGTATAAACTATAGTTGATGTGCGCTTTTCAGCAGATGTTGTTGCTAGTAATGGTGCTTTTTCATCTATTACCGCTGCATTTAATGTCGTTCCGACTGCGAAGAATTCTGTGCTAATGTCACCCATTGCTTTGCGCCCAGTCAAGGTTGCCATTTCAATTGCAAATTGACCTGAATCGCCTTGTTTAGGAGAAGTATATGTATTTCGTTGGTGCGAAATTAATCGCTGACCGTAATCTAAAACTCTCAATTCTTCCAAAGGATTTATTCCAATATGGCTATCCGTTCCGATACTCCAATTGCCGCCGTAATTTTGAAAGTTTTTGAGCGGGAAAAGTCCGTCTCCAAGATTTCCTTCTGTAGTTGGACAAAGAACAACATTGGCGCCTACCTGAGCAATTCCTTTTGTTTCTGCATCAGTCAAATGAGTTGCATGCACTAAATGAAAACGATTTGACATGTTTACATTGTCTAACATCCATTCAACAGGACGTTTACCAAGGTGTTTCAAAGAATCTTCAATTTCCTTTAGTTGTTCTGAAACGTGTATGTGAAAAGGAATATTTTGAGGTCCATTTTTGGCGATTTCAGCTATACATGATGGTTCTACTCCGCGCATGGAGTGAATACCAATACCAATATTCGCTCCTGTATAATTTTTGCATGCTTCTTCACTTGCAGCTAACAAGTTCAGATAAGTATCAATATCTTTTGAAATAAAACGTCTTTGTCGATCATTCGGTTCTTGTCCAAATCCTCCTTTCTGATAAAAAATTGGAACGAGAGTGATATTAATTCCCGCTGTTTGTGCAGCAGCAATCATGCGACTTCCCATTTCCGCTAAATTATCATACGGTTGTCCATTTTTTTGATGATGAACATAGTGAAACTCAGCTACGTTCGTATAGCCTTGTCGAGCCATTTCGCTATATAACATTGTGGCAATTGATTCCATCTGATCTGGAGAAACCTGCAATGCCAAGCTGTACATTGCTTCTCTCCACGACCAAAAGTCATCCGATGTGTGCGAAACTGCGTGAACTTCCGCCAATCCTGCCATAGCATATTGAAAAGCATGTGAATGGGCATTTTGAAATCCAGGAAGAGCAAAACCAGAAATGATTTCAGCATTGTCGGAGTTCGTTGTTTCAACCATGGAAGTTATTATTCCTTCCGAATCAACTGAAACGCGAATATTTGACTTCCAACCGTCTTTTTGAAGAAGGTGTTTAAAGAAAAAATCAGTCATATTACAAGTTTTCAATAGTGTGAAGCAATGATTTGAACGTACGCCTTAATACAATACGTATTTTGTTTGCGCGTTCTTCGTTGAAAACACGTTCTTCATCGTTCATGTACAGTATTTTGTTCATTTCTAATTGAAGCGCATGCACATTATTCTCGGGTTTTCCGAAATAACGCGTTATGTGTCCACCTTTAAATGGATCATTGTGATTTACCCCAAAATCACCGCTTCGTAAATTATTCAATGCCGTAGAAATGAGTTTTGAATCGGCTGTAGTTTCATCGTTGTTCCCTAAAATCATATCTGGAAAATCATCCTTGCGGATGGTTGGAACACTTTTACGAATTGAATGGGCATCCCACAATATAACTTTGCCAAACTCTTGAATGCGTTCGTCCAACAACGATTCTATTTTTGCATAATATGGCCAGTAGTAGTTGTCCAATCGACGTTGAACTTCCGTTTGATTCGGTATTTTATCTTCAGATACATAAATATCCTTTCCGAAAAAATCAGTTGTGGTTGTTAAACCTGTAATAATTCGACCATCGTTGTACAACGGCTTACTCATTGGGTCGCGGTTCAAATCAATTACCCAGCGACTGTAACGTGCGTGAAGGATTGTGATTCCCATTTCAGAAGCGAAATTGTACAATTCATGTACAAACCAATCCGTATCATCAGGAGCCGCCATCATTGAAGGAATGTAATGTTCGCTTAATTCATTTGGAAAGTCAGTTCCACAATGCGGAACGCTCAATATAAAAGGGACCTTTGGTGCCGATGGCTCAATAATTATGTACGGATCTAACATGCTCAAATCGATTTAAACAAAGGTAGCAATGATGCTTATACATTCAAGATATTTAACATTCTTATTTCAGTGATTTATAAAATATCGTAAGTTAAAAATCGGGTAATTATTACCCGATTTTATTAGTCGGTTTGAATGAATTGATGTAGCTTTGTTTTATATATAAGTTGAACTCCAATGATAAAAGAAGAGGAAAAGTACTTGAAGGAGCTCTTGAACGAGCGTGTGAAGGAATTGAAATGCTTGTATGAGATTTCTAAACTATGCCAAGATCTTATAAGTCCTTTGGAGCTTACTTTAGAGGAAATTAGTCGTGTAATTCCTGAAGGCTGGCAATACCCAGATCGATTAAAGGTTCATCTAAAAATTGATGCACTAGAAATTGGAAGAATAGAAAAAGAGAATAACCTTGTTTTTATAGAAGCGAATTTGAAAATTCAGAATGCAAAGCGAGGATGGATTAAAGTGGCGTATCGGGATGTAGATCAAAAACTGTTTTCATTTCTTCCTGAAGAATCACAATTATTGAATCAAATTGGGTTAGAAGTCGCCTCATATATTCAACGGTTTGAACAACGCGAAAAGGAAGCAAAAATAGAACAAGTACTGAGAGGAAATGACCGCTTGAATATTCTCAGTGAGTTGACTGCTGGAATTGCACACGAATTAAACACACCGCTAGGAAACATTCTTGGTTATGCCGAATTACTTCAAAAATCAGAAGTAGATGGTTTAAAACGTAGTGACATTCAGAAAATCATTTCATCTGCAAAAAATGCACGTGAAATTGTAAAGCGTCTCATGTATTTTTCATGTGAAATGCCTCAACAATTTTCTTTGTCCAATATCAATGAGATGATCCAAGAAAATCTAGGCTTTTTACAAAAGCAATTGTTGGAGAATGAAATCAAAATCAATTTAAAATTGCATGAAACTATTCCGCTTATTCGTTTGGACAGTTTACAGTTTTCTCAAGTGCTATTCAATTTGATCCTAAACGCAATAGGAGCAATAGGAACAGGTGGAGTTATTGAATTAACGACATCAACGCATGGAAAAACTGTGAAATTGCAAATTAAGGACAATGGAAAGGGCATTTCTGAAGAAAACCAACAATTGATTTTTCAACCATTTTTTACTACAAAAGCAACAGGTGAAGGAACAGGATTAGGATTATCGGTTGTGCATGGGATTATTAAAGGACATGGCGGTGAAATTACGGTTGAATCTGAACTCGGAAAAGGGACTGAATTCACAATTACATTTCCAATAAATTAGAGTTATGAATAATAAATTATCTGTTTTATTGGTAGACGATTCGCGAGATATGCTTGAATTGTTGCGTCGAAATATGAATGCAATGGGATTGAATCCTTTTGCCACTGAAAGCGTAGTCGATGCAATTGATATTTTGGAAAATACAGAGATAGATTTAGTGATTACCGATTTGAATATGCCTGGAATTGGAGGCTTACAATTGGTGAAATACATGTCGCAACATTTTTCTTCTATTCCAATTCTAGTAATTACGGGTTATCCAAATGTTGAAGATGCTGTTGAAGTAATGAAACTAGGTGCATTGGAGTATTTAATAAAACCATTTACCTTTGATGAATTGCAATCTTCTATTGATAAAGTCCTAACCAATCGTTCTATATCGGTTGTTGATGATTCAGAAGAGGTAATAATTGAGTCTTTTCATGGAATCATTGGTAAATCTGAGCCAATGCAGAAACTTTTCAGAACAATCGACCGTACCAAAAACAATAAAGCTTCGGTTTTAATAACTGGCGAAAGTGGTACAGGAAAGGAAATGGTGGCGCGCGCAATTCATTACAATAGCAGCTTTTCATCATCTCCATTCGTACCTGTAAATGTTGGTGCGATTCCAGAACAGTTGTTAGAAAGCGAACTATTCGGTCATCTGAAAGGAGCTTTTACTGGAGCAATCACCAATCGAGTTGGATTTTTTCAAGCAGCAGATGGTGGAACGATTTTCTTGGATGAAATTGGAAATTCCTCACCTGCAGTTCAAGCAAAATTATTGCGTGTCACCCAAGAAAAAGAAGTAACAATGTTGGGGGCTACAAAGCCTCAAAAAGTCAGCGTTCGTATCATTTCTGCAACAAACTCCAACCTCGAAGAAATGATTTGGAAGAATTTGTTTCGTGAAGATTTGTTCTACCGATTAAATGTCATCACCATTCATATTCCACCGTTGCGTGAACGAAAAGATGATATTCAACTGCTCATTAATTTCTTCAATAAAAAATTCAGTAAGGAATCGAATAAAAAGCCGCTTAAATTTTCTAGCAAAGTACTTTCCTTACTAAAAGCATACTCTTGGCCTGGAAACATTCGTGAATTAGAAAATTTCATTCACCGAATTGTAATTATGAGTGATGTAAAGGTGGAAGTCGAAGATATTCCATCGCATATGAAAATGGCATCACCAGCTACTTATAATCTTACGGAAACCCTCTCGCAAGTAGAAAAAAAACACATCGAAAAAGTGTTGAATTCCGTAAACGATAATAAAACAAAGGCAGCGGAAATTTTGGGAATCGATCGTAAGACATTACGAGAAAAGCTAAAACGCGACTGATTCATTTCTCCCCATCCGGGTAGTTTCTCCCCGATTTAGTGATTGGAAAAATATTTCAATTTTTCATGTGTAAGTATTTAAATTATTGATCTATAGTCAGTTGTTAGTTTATTTGTTGCTTCCTAAGTTCATTGGCATACCTATTGAAATGGATCTGGCACGATGAATACAAATAAACTAGAACTCGAAAAAAACAATTTGAATAATTTCAATTGGCTTTGTCCAAACTGTATTTATTCAGGTAATTGTATTACCCAAGCCAAAGCGGTAAGTCCCATCTATTATTGTGAAGAACATTTTGTTGAAGCAAGACAAGAAGTTCCAATTACCGATAAATCAATAAAACCAATTCCATTTGATAGTGAAAATTTAATTGGTTTATGTACTAGTTGCGATGTACGGTCAAGTTGTACACTTCGATCTGAAGAAAGTATCATTTTCAATTGTGAACATTATCATTAAACAAATAAAAAATGAAAGCAGAAACAATCAAAAAAACAGGCATGTATGAAAACGTGATGAAGCAATTCAATCATGCTGCAGATGTAATGGGGTTGGACGAAGGAATTAGAAAAATTCTATCGTCAACGAATAATGAAATTGTTGTACACTTCCCAGTTAAAATGGACAACGGTAAAATTGAAGTATTTACTGGTTACCGCGTTCAACACAACAACGCACTTGGACCTTACAAAGGTGGATTACGTTATCACCCAACGGTTGATATCGATGCAGCAAGAGCTTTAGCAATTTGGATGACTTGGAAATCCGCATTAGCAGGATTGCCATATGGTGGAGGAAAAGGAGGAATTGAAATTGATCCAGAGAAATACTCTATCTCCGAATTGGAAAGAATTACAAGGCGTTTCACGTATGCCTTAGGTGATAATATCGGTCCAGATTTAGATATTCCTGCACCTGACGTTAATACGAATCCGCAAATCATGGCGTGGATTGCTGATACGTACGTGTCCACTAAATCACCATCAACGCGACATTTGAATTTACACGTAGTTACAGGTAAGCCTATTGGTTCTGGTGGATTGGAAGGAAGAGATCGAGCAACTGGTTTTGGTGTTGTTGCAACCATCAAATCTTGGGCGAAGTTGAAAAACAAAACACTTGAAGGAAAAAGGTACATAGTTCAAGGTTTTGGGAATGTTGGATACCTGTCTCTTATACACATCTCCGAGCCCACGAGACAGGCAGAAATCTC
>CAJXRM010000068.1 GCA_913059205.1 uncultured Flavobacteriales bacterium | reverse complement strand
GCGTCAGATGTGTATAAGAGACAGTTTCTATTCATATTAGGTTGTTAAGCTGCTGTTATTTTACGAATTTTTTAATAATTAAAGAAGAGTTTGTTCCTCCGAATCCAAATGAATTTGATAGGAAGCAATCGATTTTCTTTTCTGTATATTCTGAAATTACATTAATTTTTTTAGAATCCTCGTCTGGTGTCTCGAAATTAATATTTGGTGCGATAAAATTGTTTTCCATCATTAAAAGAGAGTAGGCAACTTCACTTGCGCCAGCCATCCAACATTCGTGACCTGTCATGCTCTTTGTTGAGCTCACAGGAACGTCTCCGCCAAGTACAGCGTGAATTGCTTGCGCTTCCATTGTATCTCCAACTGGAGTAGAAGTGGCATGGGCATTTACGTAGTCAATTTCGCTTGCCGGAATATTTGCTTGTTTCAATGCCATGCTCAATGAACGATATTGTCCATCAAAGTTTGGATTTGAGATATGATCACCATTGGAAGAAAAACCGTAACCGATGATTTCTCCTAAGATTGGTGCACCACGTTCTAAAGCCGATTCCAAGGATTCAATAATTATCGTCGCTGCACCTCCGGATGGCACTAAACCGTCACGGTTGGCATCAAAAGGGCGACATGCTTTTGTAGGATCATCTACGCGAATTGAGAAAGCGCCAAGTCCATCAAAACTTGCCATGCTGTACTTATTGATTTCTTGTGCTCCACCACAAACGATTCGTTCTTGAAGTCCTTGTTTAATCAATAAATAACCCATTCCAATCGAATGTGAACCTGAAGCACAGGCCGCACTCAATGTTAGGTTGATACCTTTTAGTTTGTAAATCGTCGACAAGCTCATGTTTACGGTACAGTTCATATTTTGGAAAATGTCTCCACTTCCAATCAATGTTGTGTCTTTTCGTTCACGAACTTTATCTATTGTTTCAATTACGGCGCCAGCAGTACTGTCGTTTCCGTAAATGATACCTGTTTCATTTTTATCCAAAAAGTCAACGTCTAATTTGGCTTGTTCCAATGCTTCACGTGTGGCCATATAAGCAAACATCGCTGGTTGGTGCATTCCAATTCGTTCACGTCGAGACAAATACGGTTTTAAATCTGGATCTTCAACCATTCCCGTTAAAGGGGAACGATATCCAAATTCTTCTCGCTCCTTTTCATAAACGATTCCGCTTTTTCCAGTGCGCAAAGATTCCACTACATTTTCCTTTCCAATTCCAATGCAGGAATACAAGCCAATACCAGTTATAACGACCCTTCTTTCCATCTACGCGTAAATTCCTCCGTTGATATTGATTACTTCTCCTGTGATATAAGCAGCCTTGTCAGAAGCTAAGAAACTTGCTAAATGCGCCACTTCTTCTGCTTCACCAAAACGATTCGCAGGAACCATTTGTCTCAATTGCTCTTCGTCCAAATCACTCGTCATATCAGAGTTGATAAATCCTGGGGCAATAGCATTCACCGTAATTTTACGTTTGGCAATTTCTTGAGACAATGCTTTTGTAGCGGCAATCATCGCTCCTTTTGCAGCAGAATAATTCGTTTGTCCAGGAACACCTTTTTGTCCAGATAAAGACGCAATATTGATGATTCTTCCAGAACGGTTACGCAACATTTTTTTGATGATTGCTTGGGTACAGTTGTACATTCCTTTCACAGAAATATTCATGACGGTATCCCAATCTTCTTCAGTAACCCAAGGAAATAAATTGTCCTTTGTTACTCCCGCATTGTTCACCAATATTTCTACGTGTGAATCCGGATTTGCTTCTTGCCAAGCAGTTATAGCGGTGTTTACAGCAGTTGAATCTTCAACTTTGAATTTTAACAATTCGGCCGTACCACCTTTTGCTTCAATCATTGCTTTTGTTTCAGCTGCAGCAGCATCATTCGAAGCATAATTGATCAAAATGTGAATTCCTAAATCTTTTGCCAATTGAACAGCAATAGCTCTTCCAATCCCTCGAGAAGAACCAGTAACTAATGCACACTTCATAGTTCAATGTTATTAGAGCGCAATACTTCGATTACCTTTTTGATGTTTTCCGATTGAGGAACATCATCGGTAACAGCAGGCATAACTGCGCGAATTAAATCGTATATCTTTTTCGTCTTAGACGAGATTTGAGCTTTTTGTGCATCATCCAATAAATCTATAGCTTGACAAACAGCAATCATATGAATGGCCATCACTTGGAATCCATTTTCAATGACCTTTTTCGTCATAACGGCGCTGTTCGTTCCCATACTTACGATATCTTGATTATCGTTGTTATTAGGAATACTGTGCACGTACATTGGATTCGAAAGTGTTTGGTTTTCTGCTGTTGTAGATGTTGCTGTAAATTGCAATCCTTGAATTCCAAAATTGAATCCCAATTGCTTTAAGTTTAAGAAAGCAGGGAATTTACCATTTAATTTTGCATTCAATAAAAAGTTCAATTGACGCTCAGCAAGCATCGTTAATCGCGTAATAACGATTTTTACCTTGTCCATTTCTAAGGAGATGTAATCACCATGGAAATTTCCACCGTGGAAAACATTTTGTTCTTCAACGCTAACAACAGGATTGTCATTTGTTGAGTTTAATTCATTTTCAATGACGCTTTTTGCATAATCCAAGGTCTCAGAAACTGGTCCCAAAATTTGCGGTACGCAACGAATTGAATAATACTCTTGTATTTTCTTTTTGAATTCAGAGCGTCCCATTTCTTCATTGTCCTTGAAAAGTTCTTCTCTTTTGCGAATCAATTCGCTATCAGACAGAAATGAACGCATATCAGCAGCCACTTTTTGTTGTCCAGGGTGTCGTTTAACAGAATTTAACCCATTTGAAAATGAATCATCAAATGCTTCAACAACTTCGTTAATAATTGAAGATGAGGCGATTGACCAATTTAATAAGCGGTAGGCGTAAATTAAATTTACTGCTCCAATTCCTGTCATGCACGAAGTACCGTTCATTAAACCAAGACCATCTCTTAATTTCACGTCTAACGGCTTAATTCCTTTCGATTGAAGAACATCTTTTGTTAACTGGCGTTTGCCATCAACTGTTACATATCCTTCTCCAATTAAATTCAATGCTAAGTGAGCCAATTGTACCAAATCACCACTCGCTCCAACTCCACCGTGCTCGTAGATTTCAGGAGAAATGCGCTCATTTAAAAACTCGACTAATTTTTCGATTACACCAAGACTAATTCCAGAATTTGCTTGTAAGAAATTATTGATTCGAGCAATTAATACAGCTCGTACATATTCTTCATCCAATATATTTCCAGTACCTGTTGAGTGACTGCGAATAAGGTTATATTGAAGTTGGTTTAACTTGTCTTCATCAATTTTGAATTGGGCCATTGGTCCAAATCCAGTATTTATTCCGTAAATGATTTTATCACTTGAAAATTCTTTCAAAAAGTCAAACGATTCATTTATCTGTGAAACAAGACTTTCGTTTAAGCTAAATTGCTTAAATTCAAGAGCGTAATTTTCAAGATCTGTTAAGTTAATCTGGTTCATTTATGTTGTGGTCTTATTAGACAATTATCGTTCGAGAACGAACTGCAAAAGTACTTTTTTTTTTCGAAAATCGATTGCCCTTTTAAACAATCATTTTAGTGTATTTTGATTGTGTCTCCAGCTCTTATTTTTTTACGCGTAATTCCAAAATTGTATGGAAGCTATCTTCATGTAAGTGATGTTCTGTAACACATTCAAAACCAGCCTTATCAACAATGTATTTCATCGCTGAAGAAGAGTACATTTTACTGTTTCCATTTGCTAATGCAGTGAAATATAATGAAGTTGCGACAAGACTATGTGTGGCAGCTGGGAAACGTTGGTTATCAATAAATGTTTCCATAATATAAACACGCGCCTCAGGAGAAATGTTCTTTTTTATTTTTAATAAAATTGCTTCAATTTCTTGTTCGCTAAAACAGTCTAAAAATTGACTCATCCAATAAACATCTGCTCCGCCAGGAATTTCTGAATTTGGATCTAGCATATCAGTAACTTGAAACTCAACTCTATCCTTAATTTCAGCAATTGCCCCGATATTTTCCTTTGCAACATTAATTTGTCCTGGTAAGTCAAACATTTTTACGCGCACATCAGGATTGTATTTTGTACTTGCGATGCACCATTTACCAGTATTCCCACCAATGTCAAAAATTTGTTTTGGTTGGTGTTGAAAGATAATTTTTAAGGCATCATCGAATGAATTGTCCGAATAAAAATGGTCAAAATCGAACCAAGCTTTTTTCTGATCTGGTGTTAATTGTGAAAGACCTTCATAAATTGTTTTCCAATTTCCTAATGCTTTTAATCCTTCTGCTTTTCCGTTAACAATAGAATCTTTTAGATAAAACAGACCGTTGTAACATACTTCATGAGTAAAATACAAATTCACCTTTGTCATTTCATCTCTTAGAATAAAATAACCGATTTTAGTTACAGTGTATTTTCCCTCCTCATTCGATTTAACCATTTCAGCTGATTCAGCCATTTCAACAAGAACACGAACACCGTATTCGGATACATTCGTTTTTGCTGCAATTTCTTCAATAATAAGTCCACTTTTAGCTTCATTTATTGCTTCTAAAACACCTAATTCCAACATTGTATAGGCTGTTTCAAAAACAAAAGGGCTAAATGCAATTTTATGTGCTTCGTATAAAGCGTCTAATGCTCTCATTCAAATCTGGTTAATAATTCAGCGGGTTTCGCCCTGGTGAATTTTAGTTTAAAGTGGTGCAAAATTAAAAAAATAAAGCGTATCAATTTGCAGTTAATTGAAGTATCAATATTTATGAACGATTTTGAGGCTATTTTTTTACTTTTGCACGGCTTAACCGAAGGAGAGTAAATGGAAATCGAAAAGTTTGATGTAATAATTATTGGTGCAGGTATCAGTGGATTAACTTCTGCAGCACTTCTTTCCAAGGCTGGACTTAAGGTTTGCGTTCTGGAACGTCATTATTTAATTGGAGGTTATTTACAAGGATTTGAGCGAAAAGAATTCATTTTTGACACAGCGATTCATTGGTTAAATCTATGTGGAAAAGAAGGTACAGTCTCTAAATTGTTTAATTACATAGGAGAAGACTATCCACGTCCGCTTGAAATGAAAACAATTCAACGCCATATTGGTGATCATCATGATTATTCATTGACGAACAATCCGGAAGAATTACGATTGCGCTTAATTGCTGATTTTCCTGAAGACGAAAAAGGCATTAATCGCTTTTTTAAAGATGCCAGAAAAGTTGCTGCTATCTCAAAAAAGTTTCCAAAATTGTTTCGTTCAACAGAAACGATGGGTTTTTTTGAGAAAATCACTTACGGTCTTCGAAGAATGTCAATCGGCTTTCCGATGATTCGATTTATTATGTACAGTGGTGAAGAAGGCATGAAGAAGGGGTTGTCGAAATATTTTTCTAATCCAGAGTTACACCAATTGTTTTGTTCGGAACGAGATTTACTTTCGTGTTTGTTTCCTGTTGCTTGGGCGTACAATAATGATTATCAAAATCCACCAATTGGAGGAAGTCAAGCTTTTCCAAGATGGTTAGAGACAAAATTGAATACGGGAAATGGATCTGAAATCAATTTAAGTGCAGACGTAAAAGAAATTATCGTTGAAGACAATGTATTTAAAGGAGTGAAATACATTAAACGCCATAAAGAATATCAAATGAACGCAACGCATTTGATCGCAGCGTGTGATGTGGAGAAACTGTACAAACATTTATTACCCAAAAAAGATTTTACTAAAGGAATTACAGATAAGATGGATTCATCAGAATTGTACAGTAGTTCGGTAACGATTTCAATCGCTCTTAGTTGTCCTGCGGAAGATCTTGGTTTCGGAACCGAATTAACGGTAATAACGAATGATTCTAGCACCCGTGATGAACACAGCAGTGGCGATCCGTTCAAATCAGCAATCAGTGTGCTTGCTCCAACTGTGCGAGACAAAACGCTTTCGCCAACTGATAAAGGAACGTTAACATTGTATGTTCCAGCATGGATGAACTACGAAAATGAATGGCGCACAACGCGCAATGAAAAAGGTGAGTTTGTTCGAACAGAAGAGTATAAAGCATTAAAAGAGGAATACGCTCAAATTATTATCGATCGCGTTGTCGCGAAAATGTGTCCGAACTTAAAGGAAAACATTGATTTTTACGAAGTAGCAACACCAATTACTTATTACCGCTATACGCAAAATAGAGATGGATCTATGATGGGCACACGACCAGGTCGAATTAATATGCAATCAAAAGTGGCGCATTATAAAACACCGATTAAAAATGTTATTATTGGTGGACATTGGGCGGAATTGGGCGGAGGAGTTCCAATTGCAACGAAAGCGGCTTACAATGCTTCGTTAATTGTATTGAAAGACCAAAATGAAAAAGCATACCAAGATTTGGTTAACGTAATGGAAAAAGGGTAGTGGGGAATTTGTTCGGAAATATCGTTTCGTTTTTCAATAAACATGTACTCGTTTACCTGTTGGTTCTAGCGGGAATTGTTGCAATCGCCTTTTTTGGTTTCAAGCGATTGAAGTTGGATGATAATATATATTCAATTTTCCCACAGGGTGACGAATTTCAAGAATTTAATTCTATCCTGCAAGAAAACAACCTGAACAAGCAGATCTTGTTTTCAATCAATGCGAAAGATAAAGATATTTTTGATGTACAAGACCAACTGGATTCGGTAGCGCGAATTGTTGTTGACCAAACAAAGGGTTTAATTTCCAATGTTGAAGTAGTACGTGAGAATCAGGAAGAAAATGTTCTGAATTATTTCTATGATAATTTTCCTGCATTGCTTCAAGAAACTGATTACTACGAAATTAGCTCGAAAATAAAAGGTGATTCTATAGCCAAGGGAATGACCGCGATCGAAGCACGATTGAGCGGTGCGAATTCTTTTTTCTTACGTAAAATTGTGGCGAGAGACCCACTTGGGTTAGCTTGGAATAAATTAAAATCGATTAATCCTCAAAATGATTCCAGTAATATAGAAGTAGAAGAAGGAGTTCTGTTCGCTGGGAACAAATCCAAAGCCATTTTTACGGCGGTTCTAAATTTTGAATTGGATGACAATGTAAAAAACGAGGAATTGAATACGTTACTCGAACAGACGTATGAAAAACTGAATAAAAAAAATCCTTCTCTTGATTTCGATTATTTCGGAACTTTTCAAATTGCGAATGAAAATGCGCGACAGGTCAAAAAAGATACGTCAATTACGATGTATGTCAGCGTTGGATTGATTTTGTTATTGCTGATTCTATATTATAGAAGTCTTTTAACCCCCATTTACTTTATTTTACCCGCCCTTTTTTCCGGGTTTGTAGGGTTAGGAATAGTAGGATTCATCCATCCTGAAATTTCCGCGATTTCAATTGCTACTTCTGCAGTATTGTTGGGAATAGTATTGGATTATTCCTTTCATTTTTTCACCCACTTCATCCATTCAGGAAAACTGATTAATTCGGTAAAGGAATTGAGCTTTCCAATGTTGGTAGGTAGTTTTACAACTGTGGCTGCGTTCTGCGCGTTGCTTTTTACCGATTCTGTCGTTTTGCAAAACTTCGGATTGATTGCGCTGGTAACCTTGAGTTCTGCTGCACTTTTCACTTTACTTTTATTGCCGCCTTTATTGCATTTTACACGATTTAAGCCAAACGAACGCGCATCAAAAAAGAAACGTAACATCCCTAAATTAGTGACGCGGATAGGAATTTTTGCCATTTTAGGATGCTCAGTTTTATTCCTTTTTACTGCAAACAAATTCCAGTTTGATGGCGATCTCAATCATTTAAGCTACCACACAGATGAGCTGGTTCAAAAGGAAGAGTTTTTCACGGGTATTAATCCAACAACCGAAAAGAAAATTCATTTGTTTGTTTCGGCAAACTCGAAAGAAGAAGCCATTTCTGCAAATTTTGAGTTGTACGAAACACTAGACGCTTTTAGGACGAAATATGGTTTAGAAGAATTGATTTCTGTTGGAACATATCAAATTCCGGAGGAGGTCAAGAAACATCGATTTGAAAAATGGAATTCGTTTTGGGAAAAAAATGGAGAACAAACGGTTTCATTGATTAAAGACGAATCGGTAAAGCATGATTTCTCTTCAGAAGCGTTTCAACCATTTTCAGATTGGATAAATTCTGATAAAGCAGAACCAACAGATAGAACTTTATTGGAAGAACTGGGGCTTTCTAAATTAATATATGAAAGCAACGGGAAATGGCATGTAATTACAAGTGTTGTTGTCAATCGAGATGATTTAAAACTACTGAAATCAAGTTTAAGTTCACATTCCGATGTCTATATTTTTGATGTTTCGGAAATGGCCAATGCCTTAATGTTATCAGTACAAGATGATTTTAATTACTTGTTACTCTTTTCTTCTCTATTGGTGTTTATTTCTCTACTTGTAATTTATGGCAGAATTGAACTAGCATTGTTTTCGTTTTTCCCAATGGTAATCAGTTGGATATTTATCATCGGAATTTCAAATTATTTTGACATTCAATTCAACTTCGTGAATATTATTGTTGCGACCTTTATTTTTGGTCTTGGTGATGATTTCAGCATTTTCGTGACAGACGGATTGCTTCAAAAGTACAAAACCAAATCAAAAGCGCTGGGAGCGTATACATCTGCTATTGTTCTTTCTGGTATTACAACAATTATTGGAACAGGAGCGCTCTATTTTGCTAAACATCCAGCGATTCATTCAATAGCTGTAATAAGTGTTGTTGGAATATCGTGTATAATGTTGGTGACGCTGGTCGTTCAGCCTGCTTTGTTTCGTTATTTCGTGACGAATAGAACGGATAAAAAGCGTTCGCCAATGACATTTTTCGGATTGCTATTCAGTATTATTTTATTCACCTATTTTTTCTTAGGATGTGTTGTGCTAAACATAATGTTGGGATTGTTACTTCCTATTCCAATTGAATCGTCACGCAAACGTTCTATAATGAATTATTGTTTGTCTAAGTTGGCGAAATCAACTTTATACCTTGGAATTCATGTTAAGAAAGAAATTCGTAATAAGGAGAAATTAGATTTTTCAAAACCATCGATTATTGTACCTAATCACAGTTCGTTTTTAGATATATTAATGATGATATCATTAAACCCGAAGATTATCATCATGGTGAAAAAATGGGTGTATTATTCACCATTTTTTGGTGTTTTTATTCGTTATTGCGGCTATTTGTATATCGCTGAAGGGGCAGATTATAATTTAAAACAAATAGAGCGAAGAGTTTTCGAAGGATATTCAATTGTTATTTTTCCAGAAGGGACAAGAAGCCTAGACGGGGAGATTCGACGTTTTCACAAAGGAGCATTTTATTTAGCGAAGGAAATGCAGTTGGACATTCAGCCAATTTTAATTGTTGGCGCAAATTATGTAAATCCCAAAAACGACTTGATTATTAAATCTGGTTACCTGGTGTTGAAAGCACTAGATAGAATTAAAACAACAGACGAGTTATACCAAAAGCGTTTCGGGGAGTTGACAAAGGAAGTTGTTTCAATCATGCGCAAGGAGTTGATCGTTTCGCGACAGGAAGAAAATACGGCCAGTTTTTTACGAAAGCGTATTATTAATAATTTCATTTACAAAGGCCCTGTGTTGGAATGGTATATTCGAATTAAATTGCGTTTTGAATCCGAAAATTTTGAATTTTATGACACCAAAATAGGAGATCGCAAAAAGATTGTCGATATAGGCTGCGGGTATGGCTATTTGGGATATTATTTACATTATAGAAACCCAAGTCGTGAAATATTCGGAATCGATTACGACGATGACAAAATTGCGATTGCACAAAACGGATATGATAAAACGGATATGCTTTCGTTTGAAGTAAACGATGCTCGAAAGACAAACTTGGACAATTCAGATGTTATCTTTTTCAATGATGTTTTGCATTATTTGACGCGCGAAGAACAGTTTGAAGTCATGAAAAAAGCGGTCCTTGCGTTAAATGAGAATGGTATTTTGTTTATTCGTGATGGAATTACAGACAGTGAACGACATGTTGTAACGCAAAAAACAGAGCGTTATTCAACTCAAATTGTCAACTTTAATAAGACCACAAATCAATTGTCTTTTTTTTCATCTCAAGATATTTTTAAATTCGCAGAGCAGCATAAATTGAAATGTCAAATAGTTGAGCAATCAAAGAAAACATCGAATGTGTTGTTTATTCTCGAGAAATAAATGAACGAAGAACAGAAAATATACGATTTTATTATTGTAGGAAGCGGTATTGGTGGCTTGTTATCTTCTGTCATTTTGGCGATGGAAGGACATTCTGTTTTGGTGCTTGAGAAAAATCATCAGATTGGTGGAAACCTTCAAGTTTTTAGTCGTGATAAACGAATTTTTGACACAGGAGTGCATTATATAGGAAGTTTGGACGAAGGAGAAAATCTGTATCAAATCTTTAAGTATGTCAATATTTTGGATGATCTTAAAATGCAGCGTTTGGATGAAGATTGTTACGACTTAATTCGATTAGAGGATGGTTCGACTTTCAAACATGGTCAAGGTTATGAACAGTTCAAAAAAGGCTTGTACGTTGATTTTCCAAATGAGAAAGCGGCAATCGATGATTTTTGCAAGACGCTTAAAGAATATTGTGATTATTTCCCTTTGTATAATTTGGAAACCTTTGATGGAAACAAAAAAAGTTACATCAACGATCCTGAAATATTGGAGATCAGTGCCTGGGACTATGTCAACTCAATCACTTCAGATAAAAAATTACAGGCTGTTTTTTTAGGAAACGGACCGTTGTACGCGGGTGATTACAAACGAACACCTTTGTTTGTACTTGCGTTGATAATGAATAGCTACTTGAAAGGAAGTTACCGAATGGTAAACGGTTCTTCCCAAATTGCAATTGCTCTTCAAAAGCGCTTGAGAGAGCATGGAGGAGAATTGTTGAAGCATCAAGAAGTTGTATCATCAACACAAAATGGAGCGAGTGTGACATGTGTTCAAACAAAATGTGGAGATACATTTTACGCGAACAATTTTATTTCCAATGCACACCCAAAGCAAACGGTTGAAATGTTCGGAGCCGAAAAATTTCGTCCTGCTTACAGAAAGCGATTGGAGTTATTAGACGATACGGTTTCAGCGTTTATGTTGTATTTATCGTTCAAAGAAAATTCGTTTCCTTATTTAAATCACAACGTGTATAATTATACCAAAGAAAATGTTTGGGATACAGTTGATTACAACGAATCTGAATGGCCTGAAGCACTTTTTATTTGTACGCCACCGTCAAAAGCGACAACGGAATTCGCCGATTCAATGTCAGCAATGGCGTACATGAATATTAAAGAAGTCGAACAGTGGGGAGAATCATTCAATACAGTTGCTGAATCGGCAGAAAGAGCGGAAGCATACCAGAAGTTTAAAGAAGAAAAACAAGAGAAAATAATTACCCGTTTAGAGGAGATATATCCGAATATTCGCGAATCGATTATTGGAGTGCATAGCTCTACACCTTTGACATATAGAGATTACATTGGAACGAAGGATGGTTCATTGTATGGAATTGAAAAGGATGTTAACACTATAGGATTTTCTAAGATCAACGCGAGAACAAAAATTCCGAATGTATTTATGACGGGACAGAATTTAGTTTTTCATGGAATTTTGGGAGCTTCTATTGGTGCTTTAGTAACTTGTTTTAATTTTGTAGAGGACAGAGAGCTAATAAAAAAAATAAAATCCGCCTGATGAAAAATGATTTTGACGTAGTGATAATAGGTGCTGGTCCAGCTGGATCGTTGGCTGCAGCACGATTGCGTCAAGATAATTTGTCTGTCCTTGTTTTGGAGAAAATGGAGTTTCCTCGATTTGTAATAGGGGAAAGTTTACTACCTCAAAGTATGGATTACTTGGAAAAAGCCGATTTACTGAAGGCGGTTGAAGCGCAAAAATTTCAAGTTAAAACAGGAGTTGCATTTTTACATGATAATCAAGTATGCGATTTTTTGTTTAAAGATCGCTTTTCTGATGGTTGGGATTATACGTACCAAGTAAAAAGAGCGGATTTCGATAACGCATTGATCAAAGAAGTTGAGAAGAAAGGAGCGAATGTAATATTCAATGCAACGGTTTCTAATGTGGTAACTGGAAAAGAGCAACAATCTGTGACATATTCTGTCTTAGATGCAGAGGATAAAACTGTAACTTGTGGATTTGTGATTGACGCAAGTGGTTATGGACGAGTATTGCCGCGCATGTTTAACTTGGAGAAACCTGCCACTTCGAAAGCAAGAGGAGCAATATTTACTCACGTAAAAGACGAAAAACGCTCGAGCAAAGCAAGCGAGAATATTTTTGTGTACGATTTTAATGATAATTCTGCATGGATTTGGTGCATTCCTTTCTCTGATGGTACATGTTCAGTTGGAGTAGTAGGAGATGCTGAATTGGTTAAGGAATTTGGTGAAAACGATAGCGCTAAATTTAGGGGAATGATTAGCGATTTTCCTGGATTGAATGACCGATTTAAAGATGCTGAATTTATATTTGAACCACGACAAATTTTAAACTATGCCGTTTCAGTAGAAAAAATGTACGGAGAGGGATTTGTTTTGTGCGGTAATAGTACAGAATTCTTAGATCCAGTTTTTAGTTCCGGTGTAACATTGGCAATTTCGTCTGGATACAAAGCCGCAGAGCTCATAATTAAGCAATTGAAAGGTGCAGAGGTTGATTGGGAGAACGACTATGAAAAAGTAATCAAATACGGCGTAAACGTGTTTAGAAGTTATGTTGAAGCATGGTATTCAGGTGACTTACACACTATCTTTTTCGTTGAAGAAGGAAATTTTGAATTTAAAAAACAAATTTGCTCTGTGTTGGCTGGGTATGTTTGGGATGAAAAAAATCCGTTTGCTAAAAAACACAAATCTGTATTGACTACTTTGGCCAAGGTAATACGTATTACGAATGAAGCCCCTACAAGAAAAGATTAATTAAACTTTATCTTCTCGGGCTTTCTCAAGTTCTTCTTGTAAACCATACTTCTCAGTGTATTGGATTCCAAAAACTCAAACTTAGGAACAACGCGTAATTTCGATTTGCACTGGTCCAATATCGATAAAAAAACAGAAGTAGATTCAATTTTATCTTCCAGCAAAATGGTTATTTCATCGTTATTGAGTTCATCCTTGTTTACAATTATTTTGTAACACGATATTTCGACAAATTGTTCCAACATTTCAAAAATTGCTTTAGGATAAATTGTCGTTCCTTTGAACTTAATCATTTGATTTTTACGTCCTAAAATTGGTCCTAAACGCGGAGAAGTTCTTCCACATTTGCATTTCGAACGATAAACTTTTGCAATGTCACCTGTTTTATATCTCACCAATGGCGAGCCAGTAGCCCCCAAAGTTGTAACAACAATTTCTCCCGATTCTTGATCGGCCGCTTCGGTTCCGTCTTCTTTGATGACTTCCAAAAATAACAAGTCTTCGTTCAAGTGATTTCCCTCATGTGCCGTACATTCAGAAAATGCTGCTCCCATTTCTGTGGAAGCGTAAGTCGAAAATAAATCAACATTCCAGCTTTCTGTGATGCGTTTACCAAGAACGTTATAAGAGAAATCATCATTTCTAATTGGTTCTCCAATGCAAACTATTGATTTTACAGAGGTTTTGGTGAAGTCAATCGTGTTTTCCTTCGCATATTCAATTAAGTTGACAATAAACGATGGAACAGCAATTAAAACTGTTGGTTCATACTTTAGAATGGAATTCCATTGTAATTCTGGCACACCAGGACCAATGCGAATCATTCCTGCCCCCAATTTTTGAACTCCAAGCGAATAGGCTAATCCCGCCATAAATTGTTTGTCAATGGTCGTAAGCAATTGAAATAAATCGTTCGAGCCCAATCCCATTAATTGAAAAGAATCACGTTCGTTTTTGGCTAGGCGCTCCAAATCAGATTGTGTTAAATACAGGGAAATTGGATTTCCAGTTGTTCCAGATGTCGTCACATATTCTGCAATTTCATTTTTTGAAACACACAAGAAATTCAAATCATTCGCCGCTAAATCTTCTTTGGTTGTAAATGGAATGTTTTTGTAATCTGTTAAATCAAACGATTGTTTGTTGATTGTCAGTGTCGCATATTTTTGCTTGTAAAAAGGCGATTTTTCAGAAACATAAGTAAGAATGTCGATAAGTGCTTGTTGCACCTTTTCTGAAATTTGATTTGTCTCTGTTAACAATGAACTCATTTTTTACAATAGTTTATTTTCGCTTTAATTTCTTTAACTGTTGATTCGGAAACGACTTTCTTCGTCAGTGATTTTTTATAATACTCCACAGCTTTTGAATTGTTACCTTTTAGAGCAAAATAATCACCTAAAACATCATATGTACCATAGTAATTGCTATTCGAAGAAATGAATTTTTGAATTTCTGTTGTCGATAAGTTTAAAGGCGCATTGAACATACGATAATCGGTTATTTTTTTCTTAACTTTCTTAAAGTACTTGAAATTACTGTATTCTTTGGATTTTAAAAATGGATCTGCAGCAATTCGAAGTGTGTCATCGGTTTTCCTTGTTTTAAAGACTTTTGTTAAATCATAACCGATAAATTCACCCAATTGATAATCGTTTGTTGATATGTAGAAACGTGTCAGGGCTGGTTGGATGATAACGCTGTGGTGCGCGATTAGCTGGTTGATGGCGCGTGGATTTCCCATTCCCAAGTTGCCACCGTTTAAGTCTTTTTGATCGCGCAATATTTTCGCGGCATCTTCAACGCCGTAGCGGTGATTGTATTGCAGCAATTGATTCATTCTGCTAAATCTGTATCTCGAATCACTTTCTTTGATGTTGTCAATGTTGATTTCATCGTGTATAAACGCGTCCGATTGGTAATGATTTGCACAAACTAATACATCTTGATTCGTGTCTAAAACACCAGTTTTGCTAGGAGACTTTTCAATTAGAACAGCTCGACCATCTTTTTTGGAACTCACCATAATCGTTTCCGAAACAAAAGTGCTTTTGTTTTTTGCAATGGCAATTGCTTCTTCAATCGTTGATGCGTATTGAAGAATTTCTCGAACCAATAAGGCAATAGGAGTTTTTGAAGAGGTTGGCAAATCTGATTTCGAAGCGTTAATTGTAACGCTCAATCCTTTTTCATTTAATCCAGAAGCAACACCTGTAAATCCAGCCCAAGAGTACGAAACGAACGAGTGACCTTTGGTTGGTTTGATAAACAATACAATTTTCTCTTCTGCAAATTCATCGCCGACATAAAAATCAAAATTTCGACCGATAAGCAATTGTCCGTTTTCGGTTTTACGACCTTTTAAAGCAAAAGAAGTGCATCCGACCATGCTGTAATCGTTGAGTGCATGACCAATATCGTGTGCAGCGTGATAATTGAGTATTCGACCGTATTTCGATGAAATGTAATCGTAGTCGTCTGAAAAAGCCTTTGAAATTCCGTAAATCTCTTGCTGATTCTCGAGAGGAATATTGTCAGGAAGGTCTTTATTAAAGAAGTCAAGCATTAAGCGTAGGAATTGCTGCCAAACATTACTTGGCACAAATTGATCTATTTGATCGACAAAAACACGTTCTTGCTTCTGCACCAATTCTTTTGCCAATTCTCCGTAAATTAATCCACGTTCGTAAGGCTCGCCTTCGATGTACATTTCCCAAATTCCATGATCATTCTTCTTTAGCCAGTTGTTGCCAAGTGTATAATGATTTTTTCCGACTTGAACGCGTTTTCCAATGTTAACGGTTGGAACTTCTGGTGGACTAATGCGAGACGATAGAATGATGTAAATCACCAAAACAACAAGAAATCCAATGAATAATTCGAAGATTCCAAGAATCGCTTTAAACACTATTTTAATCCATTTAGTCATTGGATAAATTCAATTTTAAGAATAACGGGTCAAAGATAAGAATAATCAAACTCAGGTTTATAGTTTATTTTATGGAGTTTGCTACTTTTATCTAACGGAAATGGGAGAAGTTAAATTTAGAATACCGAATAAAAATGTAATCAGCGAAGTAATTATCATCGAGGATTCTTCTATGGACAATAGAAAAGGGAAAGATAAAGTAGAGAAACAAAGAGAAATTGTTCTATCTAATTTATGTGAAGTTTTAAATAGAACTGACCTTTCCATTGAACACGATGAAAACGGAGCTCCATTTTTCAGTGATGAAACATTGCCATTTATCTCCATTTCTCATTCGAATAAATGGTTCGCTATGCAGTTGAGTGAACATGATAGAGTAGGTGTTGATATTCAAGTCATGAAGTCGGATATTGAAAAAGGAATGCGCTATTTTGTCAACGATAAAGAAGAGAAAGCGCTGGAAATCAATCCGCTCAATTTGAATATTATTTGGGCCGCGAAAGAAGCGATTTACAAGTATAAAAAAGGAAATCTTGAATACTACAAAGAAGCGATGACAGTTCTTTCGATCGAAAATGAAACATTACTAGTAGAAGTAGGAGAAGAGCATGTAAAATGCGCTTATTTGATTCAAGAAGACTTTGTAGTGGTTTATATTGATTAAAGTAAAGTTCTATTTTATTCAACTGGCTTGGTAATCATAAAGTCTACCCTTCGATTGGTATGTGCATCTTCATCGGTTTTCTCAGGAAAAACAATTGGTTTTGAATCGCTATAACCTTTATAGGAAAGGCGAGATGGATCGATGTTCTTTTTTAGTAAGAATTTATAAACGTTTTTAGCACGTTTATCACTGATTTTTTGATCCGGTCCGCAACAGACATGACCTCTAATGTGTAACTTCCAGGAAGGATTTTTTTCCATCAGTTCAATCAAGTATTCTAGTATATAGCGGTATTGAATATTCGGTTTTGTACTGCTTCCATTGTATTTCATGTCATGCTCATACAATATGTCAACTGTTTCTTGTGCTTTCAATGAATTTGAAGCAATAAATGGCAGAATAAAGAATACACTTATTCTAAGTAATTTAAATATGTTGATTTGTTTAGGCATAAAAAAGTCCTTCTCCATTGATGAAGAAGGACTAATATAATTAATTCACTTTGATTATTTGTAAGTTCCTAGATCAACTTTCGCGTTTAAGGTTCTGGTTGTCACTTTCACTGCAAAATTTGCTGGTCCCATAGATATATTCATTGTGTTTGGGAAAATAAACCCATCTTGC
>CAJXRM010000067.1 GCA_913059205.1 uncultured Flavobacteriales bacterium | reverse complement strand
TAGTAATTCAGGTTGAATTCGCTCTTTCACTGCCTGTTCGAATTGTGCCTTAAACGCTTCTAAGTTTTCTCTTTTCATCGTTAATCCAGCCGCATATTTATGTCCCCCAAATTGCTCTAGTAAATTTTCACATGCGCAAATTGCCTCATATACGTCAAATCCATGTACCGAACGAGCCGAACCTGTTACCATACCGTTAGATTCTGTTAAAACAATCGTTGGCTTGTAATATGACTCTATCAATCGTGAAGCAACAATTCCCACAACTCCTTTGTGCCACGTTTCATTAAAAACGACGGTCGTAACCTTTGAATCTGAATTTGGGTCATTTTCAATTTGTTCTAGCGCTTCTTTAGTAATCTCTTTATCAAGCGCTCGTCTATCTGAATTGTCAGTGTTAATTTCCTCCGCCAACAAATCAATTTGATCGACATCATCGCTGATCATTAAATCAACCGCAAATCTTCCTGATCGTAATCGACCAGCAGCATTAATGCGTGGAGCAATTGTAAAAACGACATCTGTTAAAGTAACTGGAAACGGTCGATTCGCTAATAAGAGTAATTCTCGAAAGGCCTTCCTAGGGCGCGCATTCAATCTCTCCATACCGTGAAAACATAAAATTCGATTTTCTCCCGTTACTGGAACAATATCAGCCCCAATACTGATCGCAAGAAAATCCAGCAGCTCAAATAACTTGGCGTAATCCCAGTTATTGTAATCGCATAAACCTTGTAATAATTTGAATCCAACACCGCAACCTGAAAGTTCGTCGTAAGGATAATTACAATCACTTCTCTTAGGATCGAGTACAAATGCATCGGGTAATTCTGGTCCTGGCGTATGATGATCACAAATAATAAAATCGATTCCTTTTTCTTTTGCGTAAGCGACAAGTTCAACTGATTTAATTCCACAATCCAACGAAATAATTAAACCAACTTCGTGCTCTGCGGCAAAATCAATTCCATCTTTGCTCAATCCATACCCTTCTTTGTAGCGGTCGGGAATGTAATAATCAATTAAAGCTGTATCTTTCAGGAAGGAATACATCAATGCAACAGCGGTTGTACCATCTACATCATAATCTCCAAATAACAAAATGCGTTCTTGATTTTCGATCGCCTCTTGCAAACGCTCCACAGCCTCCTTCATATCCTTCATTAAAAAAGGATCGTGTAGCTCATCCAAGCTTGGTCGAAAAAACTTTTGAGCCTCTTCAAATGTTGATATTCCTCTTTGAAGCAATAATTCTGCTACAACTTCGTCTACTTTTAATACTGAACGGAATTCCTCAACTGTTGTACTGTCAATTGTTGTATTAACGAGCCATCTTTTTTGCATATTCGTTTTTTGGTAAATGGTTTTTGTAAATTTAGGTTCTCTATAATTAAGTTATGAAAATAATTGGTTTAATTGCAAGTCTAATTTTGACTTTTTTTTCAATAGGACAAAAGTCCTATTATTTTTCTGAACCGCTTCCTTCTGATCAGACGGCTCAATCTGTTGTGAACGAAAAATGGCATGGAAAATACGCTGTAAATAACGGTAAAAACATCCTTGAAGTCAATCCTGACGGGATTTTTATGGTTTCTACGACAATATCATCTATAAGTCGTGAGGAAATTCGAGAATCCACTAAATATGATGTGCGAAACAACTATATTTTCGGTGTTGTTTTAAACGATTCACTTCCTTGCGTTTTAGAAGACGATCGTTATTTTTTTGGTGTACGAAATAGGGATGTTATAATTGGTCCTGGGTCTAAAAATGAACTTCGTCCGTCTGGTCGTGTTGCAAACGAATTTATTTTAAACACGTACGAGAATGGTTATTACTTACCGTCCATTATTCGTTTTGAAACAAAAAACATTTCTACAGTACAGCTTGATTATGATTATGAAACGACTGTTTTTGATTTCATTGTCGAAAAAAAGAGTGTTCAAGGTCAAAACATCGAACTTGTGGTTTTAAAACCAACTATTAGAGAGTTCAATACACTTCTAAAAGATGTGACAATTTTTTCTATTCTAGATGAGTTTAAGAAGACGAAATAGTTAATTTCAACGTATGAATACAAAGTCAAAAGCACTTCTCGAAATAACAGTATATTATGTGCTCGCGTTTGCACTTGGAATTGCTTCACTACTGTTTTTGTCCTTTTCAAACGACATCATCGATTTTTTTGTCGCAGATTGTGTAATGACCGTTTTTATTTTTATTTGCAGTCTCGCAAAGCGGAACAGTTCTGTTTATGACGCGTATTGGAGCGTGATTCCTTTCTATTTTGTCATTGGATTTGTTGTGATTTTCAAAAAGATAGAATGGGATTATCTACTTATTTTTTCTGTAATTAGTTTATGGTCTTGGAGACTAACACATAGCTGGGCGAGAGGCTGGAGAGACTTTACACACGAAGATTTTAGATATGTCGATTTGGCAAAAAAGACAAAATCATTTTATCCAGTAGTTAACTTTTTAGGGATTCACCTTTTTCCAACGGTAATTGTTTTTGCAGGTTGTTTACCACTTTTTCACTTAGTTCAATACAATCTTCAATCGTTGCCATTACTGTTTTCAGGAGTCGCTGTTTCGCTTTTGGGAATTTATTTTGAATATACTGCGGACATCGAATTGGACCGCTTTCGAAAAAGGAAAAATCCGCAACTGGGCGACATACTAAATACAGGGATTTGGGGGCGTTCTCGAAATCCTAATTATTTAGGCGAAATGCTTTTTTGGATTGGAATTGCCATTAGTGGTTTTGCATATGAAATGCCCTATTATTATGGTTTTGGAGCAATTGCATTGGTCGCGATGTTTTTATTCATTTCTATTCCAATGAAAAATAAGCGAATGGCCGGGCGAAGAATTGGTTACGACGAATACAAGAAAAACGTACCGCTACTTTTCCCAAAGTTGATCAAATAATCAAGGAAGCCTGGTACAATTTTAATTCTTCCCATGTAAAGTCGTTCCCCACTTTTTCCTTTAAAGGTGTCAATGACATTCCATCGTACTGATCAAAAATATCCGATAAGGCATTGATTCTATCTCGCTCTAGTACTTCGTCTAACTCTAGTTTTTCTAAACGAATTAAACGAACACAATGTCCATAAATTGTTGTTTCTCCTAACTGGCGTTCTCTTGCAATTTCGTCGACTGTTTTACCATCTTTCAACATTTCCAAAGTTTGATCATACGTTGAAACTTTATCTTTCTTCGCAACTTTCTTTTTAGAAGATTTCGTTTTAACCTCAATAAAATCCGTATCGAAATCAAACGTGGTTTTAGATTCACGCAGTTCATTTCTCACCAACGAAACTTTTGTCGTTTTGTAATTCTTGATTTCTTGATTTACAATGACATGTTTGTCCAATTCGCGACCGGTCAACAGAGCTTCCGTTAAAATACGTGCCTTTTTCATTCTGAGAACGGTATCGGTCAGCAATTGATCTAACTCCTCAAGTTCTTCGTTAAACGTCTTTGTGTTTTTCTTCTGTTGTGCCTCAGCCATCTTTTTTAATGTAGAGTACACCATTCCGTCTATTGCCTTGAAGAAATACTCATATCCGGCGTCAACGCGCGAAATAATATGTTCTGTATCAATATTACGCTCAGAAAACAACCGGTCAATTTGTCCCCTAAATCGCCTTGCAGGCTCCATGGTTCCAGTTATAATCTGTAATTGTTGCGTTGCCCAACTTGCACTTGTACCTTTTAGTGATTTAGTACTTAAATGTTTATAAGACGCAACGTGACTGCTCCACATATTATGTAATTCCACCCAATCAAATGCACGCATGAGAACATCTCTTAAATACGTATAAGTTCCAGCATCCAGTTTTTCATTCAATGCAGGTGCGTCTTCTTTTGTTTCAGCATAAGCAATAACATTTTGATCACTTGACAAACCATTGATACGAATCGGATTTAATAAAACCAACCCTTCCAGAGATCGTAATCGTGACAATGCAACATACGCTTGACCTGGAACAAATACTTTAGAAACATCAATCACTGCTTTTTCAAATGTTAATCCTTGACTTTTATGCACCGTAATTGCCCAAGCGAGTTTCAGCGGAAAGTGAACAAACGTTCCTAAAATCTCTTCTTCTACTTCCCCTGTAGAAGCATTTAAATTGTACTTTATGTTGTTCCATTCGTAACGATCAACAGTAATTGTTTTTTTCTCCTCTGGAAAATTGACTTTCACTTCATCATGCTCCAGTGCAATGATTTTTCCCATTTTACCATTGTAATATTCCTTGTCGGGAGACAAATCATTTTTTATAAACATGACTTGTGCACCAATTTTTAATTCCATATCGGCGTCAATTGGAAACAGGTGCTCTGGAAACGTTCCTGTGATTTGCGCTTCGTATGACTTACTGTTCGTATCGAGTTTTTTTAACGCGCGTTGATTGATTTCATCTGCGGTATTATTATGTGTCGTTAACGTGATGTAATCGTCGTGTTCTTCTGCATTGAAGTCAGTTTGAACAAATTGATTTAATTTTTCTACATCTGATTGCGTAATCGAATTTGTTCTCAGGTTATTCAAAATTGAGATGAATTCTTCATTGTCCTGACGATACACTTTCTCCAACTCGATATAAACGGGCGCTTTCTCTTGAATTACTAACGCATTGAAGAAGTACATTCCACGGTAATAATTTCGTAAAAACTGCCATTCAGCCGGTTTGACAACCGGAGGAAGTTGCAATAAATCTCCGATAAAAAGCACTTGAACTCCGCCAAATGGTTGGTTTACTTTTCGAACATTTCTCAAAACCCAATCAATCGCATCTAGAATATCTGCACGAAGCATACTTACCTCATCGATGACTAACAATTCCAGATTTTGAAGGATGCTTTTTTGGCGACCATTCATTCTAAAATGACGCATTAAAGAGTTTTTGTTCTCCAATTTCACACCACCAGAAAATTCGGCGCTTGCGTTAAAATCGGGAATAAACCCACCAAAAGGCAATTGAAAAAAAGAGTGAATAGTAACCCCACCCGCATTCAAAGCTGCAATGCCTGTTGGCGCAACAATAACAGTTTGCTTATACGTTGATTTAACAATTTTCCGAAGCAAGGTTGTTTTACCCGTTCCCGCTTTTCCGGTTAGAAAAATAGATTCGTCTGTTTGATTAATAAAACGCTCAACAAATTGGGCAATCTTATCGAATTCTTGTGGTGTATTATTTGTCGTCATTTACTTTAAGTTAGTCAAAAAGTTCATTTAACGCATAATTATTTTGAAAAAAATAGCACATCCTACGGATGATTTTCATAATGAACAAAGAAACACATATTGTCAGTTATAGAAGTTGGAATCCACGAATAATTTTTCATAAATTAAATAAGAAACGATTAAAATGAGATTAAGCAAACAGTATTTAGATGATTTAACTTATGAGATAAATGGCGCGGCAATTGAGGTGCATAAAACCATTGGACCAGGGCTACTAGAAAGCGTCTATCACAAATGTTTAGAACATGAACTGAGACATAGAGGCATTTCATTTCAAGCCGAGCTCGAAGTACCTGTTCAATACAAAATGATTGAAATCAATACTGCCTTGAGATGTGACTTATTAGTTGAAAACGCTATTGTAATTGAACTCAAATCAGTAAGCGAATTAATCCCTGTATTTGATGCACAACTATTGACTTACATGAAACTTCTCATTGTATCGAAGGAATATTATACAACTTTAACACGTATAATTTGTTTAAAGATGGACAGAAAACGTTGGTGAATGGGTTGTTTAAAGATTTGGAATAGGTGGTTAATTTTTCAACCACAAAGAAACAAAGGACACAAAGAGGTTAAACTCATTCTTTTGTGCTCTTTGTTTCTTTGTGGTAAGTTCTGAAATTAATTTTTCGTTAGAACCAACTTCGCATCGTCCGCTTCAGTCAATTCCGTAATCAATGCATCAGCGCCTAACGTTTCAAAAACAATATTATTGGCCAACACTTCATTGCAGATATATTCCTTATTTGCCGAAATAGCGTTTTGTATCAACTCGTTTGTATCGACTTTTAATAAAATACGATCTGTAACTTCGAGTCCTGAATCTTTTCTCAAGTTCTGCACACGATTGACCAATTCACGAGCGATTCCTTCCGATTTCAATTCATCAGAAATAGTTACATCCAAGGCTACCGTTAAATTTCCTTCTGTTGAAACTAACCAACCTGGAATATCTTGTGCAACGATTTCAAAATCAGCTAAATCTAGAACGATTTCTTCACCGTTTACTTCACCTTTCCAACCATTGTTCGCTTCAATTGAAGCAATGTCATCCGCTGAAAACTGCGCAGCCATTCCAGCTATTGCTTTCATTTGCTTACCGTATTTCGGACCGATTGTTTTAAAGTTCGGTTTAATGCTTTTTACCAAAACGCTATTATCTTCTTCTAACAGCTCCAATTCTTTCACGTTCAACTCAGAAAGAATTAATTCTTTTACATGAGTAATATTCGCAGCGAATGCTTTGTCCAATACAGGAACCATGATTTTTTGAAGCGGCTGACGTACACGGATATTTTCCTTTTTACGCAACCCAAGAACCAATGAACACGTGCGTTGTGCAATATTCATTTGCTCTTCCAATTCAACATTAATCAGCGCTTCATTCACCTTTGGAAACTCTGCCAAGTGAACTGATTCAACCGTATTTCTTCCCGTAACCGCATTCAAATCGGAGAACAACTGGTCCATGAAAAACGGAGCAATTGGTGAACCTAAAACTGAAACGGTTTCTAAACAAGTGTATAACGTTTGGTAAGCTGACAGTTTATCTTGTGCATCATCGCTTTTCCAGAAACGTCTTCTACATAAACGCACGTACCAGTTCGATAACTGATCAGTAACAAATTCTTGAATCAAACGACCTGCTTTTGTTGGTTCAAATGTTTCAAATGCGTCATCTACTTCTTTGACCAAGGTATTCAATTTCGATAACACCCAACGGTCAATTTCTGGTCGATTTTCTAGGGCGACATTCGCTTCAGAATAATCAAATCCATCAATGTTTGCGTAGAGTGCGAAGAACGAATATGTATTATACAGCGTTCCGAAGAATTTACGTTGTGTTTCCGTAATTCCATCTAAATCGAATTTAAGATTGTCCCACGGTTGCGCATTTGTAACCATGTACCAACGTGTTGCATCCGCACCGTACTTATCCAAAGTTGTAAATGGATCAATTGTATTCCCCAAACGTTTCGACATTTTCTGTCCGTTTTTGTCGAGAACCAATCCGTTTGAAACGACATTTTTGTATGCTACAGAATCAAAAACCATTGTTCCGATTGCATGCAAGGTATAAAACCATCCACGTGTTTGATCAACTCCTTCCGCAATAAAGTCTGCAGGGAACGAGGTATGACCGTCAATCATTTCTTTGTTTTCAAAAGGATAATGCCATTGTGCATACGGCATAGAACCTGAATCGAACCAAACGTCAATTAAATCGGCTTCTCGCTTCATTGGCTTTCCTGAAGAAGAAACTAAAACGACTTGGTCCATGTAATTCTTATGTAAATCAATTAGAGCGTAATTCTCTTTTGACATATCACCTGCTTTAAAATTCGGGAAAGGATGTTCCGTCATTGTTCCAGCAGCAATTGATTTATCAATCTCATTCATTAACTGTTCAACAGAAGAAATACAAACGCGTTCATCACCTTCTTCAGTTGACCAAATAGGAATAGGAATTCCCCAATAACGCGAACGAGATAAATTCCAATCGTTTAAGTTCTCTAACCATTTTCCAAAACGTCCAGTTCCCGTTGATTCCGGTTTCCAATTGATTGTATTGTTCAGTTCCTGCATTCGTTCTTTCGCTTGACTTGCTTTCACAAACCATGAGTCCAATGGGTAATACAAAACAGGCTTATCGGTTCTCCAACAATGCGGGTAACTGTGTGTATATTTCTCTACTTTAAATGCTTTATTCTCCGTTTTCAGTTTAATTGCAATTTCTACATCTACTGATTTTTCTGGAGCTTCACCTTCGTTGTAATATTCGTTTTTGACATACAATCCTGCAAATTCACCCATGTGAGAAGTAAATTTTCCTTGCAAATCAACCAATGGAACTGGATTTCCTTTGTCATCCAACACCAGTAATCCTGGAACACCTGCATCCGCAGCCACTTTCGCATCATCCGCACCAAACGTTGGCGCCGTATGTACAATTCCCGTTCCGTCTTCCGTTGTAACGAAATCTCCTGTGATTACCTGAAATGCTTTGTCAGCGTTTTCATAAGGTTGTGCGTATGGCAACAACTGTTCGAATTTAATTCCTGCTAAATCTTTCCCAAAACATTCACCAACGACGAAGAAAGGAATTGTTTTATCTCCTTGATTAAATGCAGCTAAATCAGCCTCATTCTCAACAGCGAAAAACTTCTTGTCAAATTGTTTTCCAACTAAATTTTTGGCTAAAACTACGCTGATTGGTTCGAAGGTGTACTGGTTAAACGATTTCACCAAAACATATTCAATTTTTGGTCCAACTGTCAATGCCGTATTCGAAGGCAAAGTCCAAGGTGTTGTTGTCCAAGCCAAAAAATGAATGTCTTTATCAACCCCAAATGGCGTTTGTTGACCGTCAAGCATTTTAAACTGTGCAACTATCGTCGTATCCGTTACATCTCGATAACAACCCGGTTGATTCAGCTCATGCGTTGACAATCCTGTTCCCGCTTTTGGTGAATATGGTTGAATTGTGTATCCTTTGTAGATTAAATTTTTCTCGTACAATTGACCCAACAACCACCAAACCGATTCCATGTATTTTGGTTCGTAGGTAACATATGGATTTTCCATATCTACCCAATATCCCATTTTGCGCGTCAAATCATTCCAAATATCCGTGTAACGCATTACTGCTTCCTTACACGCTTTGTTGTATTCTTCAACCGTAATTTTAGTTCCGATATCTTCCTTTGTAATTCCAAGTTCTTTTTCAACTCCCAATTCAACTGGTAAACCATGTGTATCCCAACCAGCTTTACGTTTTACTTGAAATCCTTTCAGCGTTTTGTAGCGACAAAAAATATCTTTAATCGAACGGCCCATTGCATGGTGAATTCCAGGCAACCCATTTGCAGAAGGTGGACCTTCGAAGAAAATGAACGGTTTGTTTCCATCACGTGTTTCAATCGATTTTTGAAAAATGGCATTTTTCTCCCAGTTTTCTAAAACGCGACTAGCGACATTTGGTAAATCTAAACCTTGGTACGTTGTATAATTTTTGCTCATTCTACTTGGAATTTTGAATTCGCAAAGTTACACATTTTGATTCTAAAAAATCCCTTGAAATTCCCCCAAATTACCGAATTGTAAAACGTTAAAAAGTTCTAATCGTAAAATATTCATGAATTTTGTTTGTTAACCATTTGTTTAAGGGTTAATTTTACTGACAGTAAGAGTTTATGGGAAATTATAAAGCAGGACCATTTTTAGAGCAGATTCAACTGCCCGAAGATCTTCGTTCGAAGTTCGGCCTTGATGATTTACCCCAAATTTCTGATGAATTGCGTCAGTACATTGTCGACGTAATTTCCGAGATTGGAAACAGCCATTTTGGAGCGAGCTTGGGTGTTGTAGAAATGACTGTTGCCTTGCATTATGTGTTCAATACACCTGTTGATCAATTGGTTTGGGATGTTGGACATCAAGCTTACGGTCACAAAATTCTTACCGGTCGTAGAGAACAATTTCATACAAATCGCTTGAAAGGTGGAATTTCTGGTTTCCCTAAAAGATCTGAAAGTGAATTTGACACGTTTGGTGTTGGTCACTCTTCAACTTCTATTTCCGCAGCCTTGGGAATGGCGGTTGCAAATAATTATAAGGGAGAAAAGAACAGACAACACATTGCTGTAATTGGTGATGGAGCGTTAACGGCAGGTTTGGCATTTGAAGGGTTAAATCATTCGGGATATGAAAAGGACGCAAATTTATTGGTTGTTTTGAACGACAATTGCATGTCAATCGACCCAAATGTGGGCGCATTACGCGACTATTTGACGGATATAACTACTTCACATACCTACAACAAAGTAAAAGATGAAGTTTGGAATTTACTTGGGAAAATTTCCAAGTTCGGACCAGATGCTCAATCTGTCGCTTCCAAAATATCTTCAGCCTTGAAAGGTTCTCTTTTGAAGCAAAGTAACTTATTCGAATCACTTAATTTTAGATATTTCGGTCCAATTGATGGGCACGACGTGATTGGAATGGCTAAAATCATGAGCGATTTAAAGGACATTCCTGGGCCAAAAATATTGCATTGCGTCACCCGAAAAGGAGCTGGATTTAAGTTTTCCGAAGAAGGAAATCCAACGCAATGGCATGCTCCAGGGGTTTTCAATAAAGATACAGGTGAAATAGTGAAAATTGTTCCTAAATCTCCTGAACCTCCTAAGTACCAAGATGTTTTTGGCTATTCAATTGTAGAATTAGCTGAAAAGAATGATAAAATCATGGGAATTACTCCCGCAATGCCATCGGGTTGTTCCTTAAACATTATGATGGAAGCAATGCCGAATAGGACATTTGATGTTGGCATCGCTGAGCAACATGCTGTTACGTTTTCTGCGGGATTGGCGACGCAAGGAATGGTTCCATTTTGCAATATCTATTCATCTTTTATGCAAAGGGCGTTTGATCAAGTTTTACACGATGTTGCACTTCAAAATTTAAATGTCGTATTCTGCTTAGATCGTGGTGGATTAGTTGGCGCTGATGGCGCAACGCACCATGGAGCTTACGATTTGGCCTATATGCGCTGTATTCCGAACATGATTGTCAGTGCACCAATGAATGAGAGTGAACTGCGTAATTTAATGTTCACAGCACAACTCGAAAACATGGGTCCGTTTTCAATACGTTACCCAAGAGGAAAAGGAGTTCAAACAGAATGGAAAACGGCATTTCAAAAAATAAAAGTTGGAACTGGGCGAAAAGTAACTACTGGGAACGATATTGCTATTTTAACAATTGGTCATCCCGGTAATTTTGCACAAAAAGCAATCGATGAATTAAAGGAAAGTGGTGCTTCCATTGCTCATTACGATATGCGTTTTGTCAAACCGATTGACGAAATCATGTTGCACGAAGTCTTTTCAAAATTCAATAAAATTATCACCGTTGAAGATGGCTGTTTAATGGGTGGATTTGGCTCAGCCGTAATTGAGTTTATGTCTGACCAAAAATATTCAGCAGAAATCGTTCGATTGGGAATAAAAGATGAATACATTCATCACGGAACCCAAGAGGAATTATGGGAAGATGCTGGATTCGATGCAAATTCCATTGTGAAAACGGTTATAGAAATGCTTCAATTAAAGGAGATTAATATTCGAAAAACAGTTAATCTTTAAGCTATTAGCGAGAATTAATCTCAAAAAAATCAACTCAAAAAAATACATTTATCTATAAATTAATGCAATTTATCGTGTTTTTTTGCTAGTTTGCAGAAAATAAACCCTGATTAATTCATGTATTTATTATGATTAATCCAGAATTAGAAACGGAAAAAGTTCATATTTCAATGTTGGGGAACACTATTTTCAAAATAGTAGTAAAAGAAGATGCTCGATTGGATGTTGACGATTTAGACTTAAATTATTTCTTTTTTACTAAACACAAAACCGAACCGCGTGCACTTTTTTTAATCATTTTCAATAAAGGTGCTTCAACGGAAAAGGGTGCAACGGAAAAGTTTTTCGAGAAAGGCCGAATGAAAATTAAAAAAAAGGAAGCCTTGGTACTTGCAACCTTGCCTCATCGCATTATGGGAAATTTGTATATGCGTTTGTCTAAAAAAAGTCACCCAACAAAAATATTTTCAAACGAAGAGGATGCGCTTAAGTGGTTAAAGGAATAATTCTCCGATCCAATTTTGATAACAAACTGGTCTCAACCAACGAAAAATACTGTCCGTACCAACAGCGGTAAAACGAGAATCTGTTGAGGCAGGATAAGGTCCACCGTGATTCATTTGTTGGCTGACCTCAACACCAGTTGGAACACCATTAAAGATTAAACGGCCCACACGGTATTGAAAACTTTCGATTAATCTTGAATAATTTTCCATTTCTAATTCATCTACTAATAATGTACCTGTTAATTGCCCATCCAAATTTTCAACAATCTTTTCCAATTCCAATTGATTCTTGCACTTTACGATTATCAAAAATGAACCAAAAACTTCTTCATGAAGGAGTTTATTATTGATAAATGACTCACCGCTTGTCATCAATATCGTCGGTTCTGAATCAAGGGTATTGTTTGTAAATTTATCTGACAGAACAGAAGTAGTTTTTTGTGCAAGCATCATTGCCTTTTGTTCAGAAAATGAATCTTTTATTACTTGGCCTAACATTAATTCATTGTTTTTATTCTCTAATTTTTCAGTCAAAAATTCAGAAAAAGCAGTCAAGTCGGCGGAATCTACAGCCAGTATTAACCCAGGGCTTGTACAAAATTGACCAGCGCTTTGAATCATTGACTCAACAATTTTTTCAGCCCAATACGCTGACTTTTTGTTCAATGTTTTTTCTGAGATTACAATTGGATTGGTACTTCCCATTTCAGCAAAAACAGGAATTGGCTCAGGTCTTCGGTTTGCGATATCAAACAGCGCTCTTCCACCTTTTAAACTTCCAGTAAATCCAACCGCTTTTATGGAATTATGTTGAACCAATTGAATTCCAACTCGGTGGTCTCCACAATTTAAATTTGAAAACACTCCATCTGGCATTCCAGCAGAAAGAGCAGCCTTGATTACCGCAGCAGCCACTAATTCCCCTGTTCCAGCATGCATTGGATGACTTTTCACAATAACGGGACACCCAGCTGCTAACGCGCTTACGGTATCTCCTCCAGCCGTTGAATAGGCCAGAGGGAAATTACTTGCTCCAAAAACAACTACTGGACCCAGAGGGATGAGTTTTTTGCTCAGTAGTTCGGTACTTTTAGGATGAATGAAAAACATAGAATCATTCTCCTCTAGATATGCCGCAAAGGACCTTAACTGCAACAACGTTCTGGTGCGTTCTGCAATCGCTCGTGATTCAGGCAAACCCGATTCTAACATATAAACTTCAATAAGCTTATCGCCTAACAATTCGATTTCAGTCGCTATGAGCTCCAAAAACATTGCACGCTCCGCCGGTGTCCTTTTTCTATACTGCTTAAATGCATCCCAAGCTTTATCTACTGCCAAATTCACTTCGGAATCCGTCGCTTCAATAAAATCCCAAGAATTAAATTTATTTAATAACGGACTAAATGTTCTGAATTTAGTTGTGCCCGTTCCCATTAAATTATATCCTACATAGTTTTTTCCCGTAATCATTTTGGAGCGTTTTATAATTATGGAAAACATCAATTTATGGTTCCATTTAGCTAAATTACAAATTATTGAAATGATGGTTTTATCACTATTTGGAATTACATGAATCAATACTGAAAATTTCTACTTATTTTACACTCCGAAAATTACTCACACATAATGACGAACAATATAAAAAAGACCAATTATAGTGCGTTAATCACGCTTACCACTGTGTTTTTCTTTTGGGGGTTTGTGGCTGCCTCAAATACCATATTGATTGGTTTATTCAAAGATAAGTTCGATCTTCAACAGTGGCAATCACAACTAGTTGAATTTGCTTTTTATACTGCCTATTTTGTTGGTTCTCTCATCTACTTTTTAAAATCAACTCTTGGTTCTGATCCTTTGCACAAATATGGTGCTAAAAAGGGACTTGTGGGCGGTTTAGTTATTTCAGCAATAGGTGCGATTGGATTTGTGCCGGCCGCAGAATTAGGTTCGTTTTGGTTAATGTTAATTTCGCTATTTGTCGTTGGTTTAGGATTTTCTTTATTACAAATTGTTGCAAATCCGTATGTCATTGCTCTTGGAGATGCTAAAACTGGAGCACATCGTGTCAGTTTAGCAGGCGGTGTGAATAGTGTTGGAACTATGTTAGGACCAATTATTTTTAATTCACTGATTTTTGGTAAAATATCTGGGGCTGACTCCAATTTAGTGACGATAGCAAGTGTCGAATTACCTTATATTATTTTGGCAATCAGTTTTATTGTGTTGGCTTTTATTTTATCTCGTGCCAAACTACCTGACTTGAATGCTACCAAAAAAGATGAAATAACCGAAGACTCTTCAGTTGAAAAACGTAAATCTGTTTTTCATTATCCGCAACTAGTACTTGGGATGATTGCAATTTTCGTTTATGTGGGTGTAGAAGTTTCAATTCAGAGCAACTTACCAACACTTATGCAACAGTCCAACATTTTAGGATTGAAACCAGCTGAAACTGCTCATTTTATTTCTCTCTATTGGGGCTCATTAATGATTGGAAGATGGCTGCAAAGTATAGGTGTTTTTACCATTTCGGGCACGAAAAAAATCGTTGCTCAGTTCATAGTTGGGTCTGCCGCCTTCGCCCTTATAATTGGATCTAATTGGTTAATGGGTACTGAGGTTTCAAGTTTCTTTAACTACTGGCCATTTGTTGTATTGCTCATTCTAACACTTATCGCAACGCGTGATAAAACAGGAATAACATTAATTGTTTTTAGTCTTTTAGGAGTAATTATGATGTTGTTGGGAATGTTTTCTGAAGGCCCATTGGCTGTTTTCTTCTTTGTAAGTGGTGGCCTATTTTGTTCGATTATGTGGCCTTGCATTTTTTCACTCTCTATTGCTGGACTTGGAAATCACACGACTAAGGGGTCATCATTGTTAATAATGATGATTTTTGGAGGAGCTATTATTCCTCCGCTACAAGGATTTATAGGCGACTTAATTGGTATTCACAACTCTTACATCGTTGCCGTTTTTTGTTTTGCATATCTCGCCTTTTTCGGTTGGTATGTTAAAAAAGTGCTCAATCAGCAGGGTGTAGAAATTGATTAATGTGTAAATGAATACCTTGCGAATCCTAACATTACTTATCGTAAGTAACTTCCTGCTCAATATCGGCTTTGGGCAGGATAAGATATCCGTTGCTCAGAAGGGGAAACAAATTACTTCCATGATGAAGGAATATCATTTGTTAAAACCGAACATGGATCCAAATTTGGCATCTCAAATTCATATTGCTTTTATTGATAATCTAGATAGCGATAGTTTACTATTTCCTGCATCAATGCGATTAGAAATAAATGCTCTTTCTTCATTGTTGCAAGATGATTTAATAAAAGGTTCTCAAAAATATTTTGATACTCTTGCCATTTTATATTATGGGAATATCAAAAAGGCCGAGAAGTTAGCAATGGCTGTATTTAACACTAAAATTCCGCAAGAAACAGCGTTAATTTCTAATCTAACGAGCAATAATGATGCATTGCTCTCGAAAAAGTGGAAGAATATTATTATTGAATCCGTTCAAAACAATGTTGTTGAGAAATTACGTTCCAGAGATTTTGAATATGCCTCGGATTCCATTCCTTTATACTGGAGTGTTTCCGTAAATGAAATTAAGGACAGGTATGCAGAATATTTCACTGATCTTGTCGAAGATAGTTCATATCTTGAATTGGTTTATCTAAACACAATTGCATCAACTTTTGATCCTCATTCAAATTATTTCAACGCTGAGATGAACCAAGAATTTTCCGAAGAACTAACAAGTGAACGCGAAATTTACGGAATTAGCTACCAGAAAAACAGATCAGGAAATATTGAAATTATTAAAACATTCCCTGGAAGCAGTGCATGGCTTTCGGGTGAAATACATCCCGGAGACGAAATTCTATCCCTGAAGTTTGGAGAGGGCGAAACACATCTAACGAGTGGTTATTCTATGTCTGAATTTGAAAAATTATTTAGAAGTAATGAAACAAATACGTTAACGATTACATTAGAAGACTTAGACAATAATATTAAAAATGTAGAAATAACAAAAGGCAAAGTGTACAGTGATGGTGATATCATCAAATCAGCCTTATTAGTCGGGGAATCAAAGATTGGATACATTTCCTTACCTGATTTTTACATGAATTGGACAGACACATCAGAATTAGGGTGCGCAAATGACCTTGCGAAAGCACTAATTAAACTCAAGAAGGAAAGTATATCTGGTCTAATATTAGATTTGCGGAACAACGGAGGCGGGTCATTAAAAGAAGCCATCGATTTGGTAGGAATTTTTATTGATTATGGTCCAATACTCGTTAAAAGTGATGCTGAAAAAAATCTTTTTACCTATAAAGACTTTAACCGAGGAGCAATTTATACTGGTCCACTCACCATAATGATTAATGAAAATTCGGCATCCGCTTCGGAAGTCGTTGCTGCTGCGATTCAAGACTATAACCGTGGATTAATTGTCGGTCAAAAATCGTTTGGGAAAGCAACAGGACAAAATATACTTCCAGTTGACCCAATTTCAACTTCCTTTTTATCAGGTGTTACGCCTGAGAATCCTGAATGGGGATATGTTAAAATGACGAACATTGGTCTCTATCGAATTAATTTAACAACCAATCAAAACAGGGGTGTTCTGCCGGACATAGAATTAACTCCAATTGATTCAATGCTAAATTTTTACGAGTCTTCCTATAGCAATAGTATTGTCCTTCCGGAAGTTGAGAAAAAAATGTATTATACACCTCAAAAACCTTTGCCCATAGACGAATTAAAGTCCAAAAGCATTGAGCGTCAAAAAAATGATAATTCACGTGCGGAAATTAATGCACTAACACAATTGTTCTATGAAAACAGAAAAAAATTAGATAAGGAAACCGTTTCCTTAATGGAAAAAATTGATGTCCAACAAAAAAATCATGACATTAAACTCAAAATAATTGACTTATACGAGTCTGAATCAAAATCATATACTGCGAAATCCTTGGCTTACGATAACGACATTTATGAATTAAGTCCTTTTATGAAAACCTATAATGAATCATTTTTGAAGGAAATTTCTCACGATATAGAAATTGAAGAAACATTTACTATTATTCAAGATTATATTCAAACCATTAAATAACTAACTTTGCTAAAATTAAAATAATGAAACTGAAATTAACCCTTTTTGCTGCTCTATTCACAGCTTATTCATTCGCCCAAGATGCAGTGACATACATGGAATCATTAAATGCTGGTTACCAACAAATACAAGCAGATATGTGGGATTATACCCGAACTGTATCTCATGGAAAAAGTGCGAGAAAAGTAGAAAAACGTAGAATGGAATTAATCGTTTCGTCGGATCTTGCTCTAAAAAACGCCAAGTCTGTTAAAGACTTCAATGGAAGTACAACGTATAAGGATTCAGTTGTTCGTTATTTTGAAATAATCAATATTGTTTTAAAGGAGGATTATGCGAAAATTGTAAATATGGAAGAAGTTGCCGAGCAATCTTACGACCTAATGGAAGCGTATATTCTAACGCGTCAATTGGCAAGTGAAAAGCAATCTGAAGCGGCAGAAATGATCAACAGAGAGCAAGCAAAATTCGCTGAAGCCAATAACATTACTTTAATCACAGAGGAAACTGAATTAAACAGAAAAATGGCCATGGCATCAAAAGTTTATGACCATTACAACTGTCTCTTATACACATCTCCGAGCCCAC
>CAJXRM010000066.1 GCA_913059205.1 uncultured Flavobacteriales bacterium | reverse complement strand
TCTACACAGAGTAGATCGTCGGCAGCGTCAGATGTGTATAAGAGACAGTCCCAGTTCTGTGTAAATCCAATCATGTATCCGCCTCCACCAGAACCACAGATTTTCAAATAGAAATGGTTTGTATCCAATCCTTGCTGAACAATTCCTTGGTACTTCGTTGGAATTAAATAATCCATTTCTTTCAATTGAAAGCTCACCAATTTCTCAAGATTTTGGTAGAAGCTTTCTGTGTTGCCGTTCATGAAATCAGTAATTCCAGCATTGGTAAACTCAATTAATTTTGTTTCCAATTTGTTTTTAAATTCTGCTTCTTCGCACGCGCTATTGAATCGTTGAATCAATTTCTCTGAATTTCGCGCCATTTGTGTGTTCAACAAAAAGATGAAGTGTTCACCGTTTTCGTTGTAGGCGGGAATATCAGCTTTAATGATTTCTTTGTTTGCTTTTAACAATAAAGGCTCATTGATGATTATACTCAAGGGATCAATTCCAGAACTTACACCATGAAAGTGACCTTCTAATCCACCCAAGCAGTTTTTCAAGTTTTGAATACGGTCCATTGTTAAATCTTTCAATTCATCTTTGAAATCGCCTGCTTTTTCCAAGTAACGCAGGAAAACAGCTGCGACAAGAGCGCCTGAACTTCCAAGACCAAATCCTTGGGGAATATCACTTCTAAAAAACAATCCTTTGTCTAGTTCTTTCGACATTTTTGTCACATTCAATTTGAATGCAGGATCTGTATGATTGTCCAAAATATGCTTACAAAATTCTCGGATACCTTTATTGGATAAAACGGCAATTGAGCTTTCATCAGAATTTTTCGGGTAACATAGTTCTCCAGAAAACTTGCTGAAAGGAATTGTTAGCGCCATGCTGTTGTGCAAAACACTGTACTCTCCAAAGACAAGAACTTTTGAATTTACTGTTTCCATCAATTAGATCTTAATTTTTGTTGGACCATTTCCACCTTCATCGTATATCACTTTTTTATACGTGTCTTTCAATTCAGTGTTGATGAAATTTTCAACTTCTGTTTCGTATGCTTTTGGATATAAAACGTGAACATTTGGTCCTGCGTCCAATGTAAAACAAACAGGAACCTTACTTTCTTTGCGGAATTCCATCAATTTTTCAATTGCTGTGATTGTTCCTGGTTTTACCAATAAATAGTATTCCATTGAACACATCATCATGGCATGCAAAGTCAACGCTTCCGATTCACACATGTGAATGAACGCTTCCATGTTTCCAGTTTTCAATATCTCGATTAATTCAGCTGTACGTTCGTTCGCTTGTTTAAAACGATTTTCAGCGTACGGGTGATTGTTCATTAAGGAGTGGCCAACTGAACTGGATACTTTTTTAGGTTCATCTTCCACAATTAAAATTGCGTCTTTCATCGATTGAAAAGCTGGATGAATGTCCGTAACCTCAATTGCATGCTGATTGGATGAATTGGCAATTGCTGAATTCTCTCCCCACATTGCATAATTTGAAAACATGCTTCGTGAAGCACTACCGCTTCCCAATCGTGCTAAATTACTTGCTGTATTGTAGAATTTATCGTCTTTCTCTTTTCCTTCCAATTCATACGAAATGTCCAACAGCGCCAAAGAAATCGCCCCGAAAGCCGAAGCCGAAGAAGCAATTCCCGCTGAGTGAGGGAAGCTATTGGATGAGTGAATAGTAATGGCGTTATCGGCTAAATACGGGAAGAATTCGTTGTTGTCTTCCAAGAATTTCGCAACACGTGCACCGAACTTTTCGTTGATTTCACCTTCGAAATAGTAGGCCAATTGAACGGCATCCGATGAAGTTTTATCAGACAATTCTACTTCAACTTCTGTGAATGAATTTGAAAGTGTCAAACTGAGTGATGAATTGCACGGAATTTGAATTCCCTTTTTTCCCCAATATTTTACAATTGCGATATTGGATGGACATCTCCATTTCACTTTTACTTGACTCATGGTTGATTTTTGGTTTTCCATTTATTTAATTAATTCTTTATATGTAAACATGATTTCATACCCTTTGGATGTGAAATATGCCTTCGCTTTATCTATATCGCGGCATGTCGCAAGGAAAAAATCTCCTCCCCACGCGCCGAGTGATTTTATGCTGTATTCGTAATCCGAAAACAAGCGGTCTTTTAGTTTTTCACTACCGATTATTCGCGACACGATGTTTTCTGAATCGTTGAGTTGATGCTCGAATACTTCAATGTCTTGTGTTTGAATGCTCGTTTGTACAATTGCGTTCAGTGCTTCCACATCAGAAGCAGTGACTTCAGTGCCGTTAAATCGCTTAATTTCTTCACGCGAATTCTGTTTCTGTCCTAAGTAGATGAACAACATGTTTTCGGTGATTGAAGATGGTATTTGAATTTCCTTTTTCGTTTTACCGTTGGCGTAAAGAATAGCGTCTTTCGCAGTTGCACACGCCACATCGTAACCAGAACCACCGAAGGAAGCTTTCAACAATGTGTTTGCATCAACACCAGACCATTGACTCAATAAACTAATCAAGGTGGAACTTGAACCAAGTCCCCAATTCAATTCAAAATTTGCTACTGCTTTGTATTCGTTGATAAGATTTAATGCAGGCTTTTCCTTTCGAATGATTAAGAGTAAGTCTCTTAAAATTTCCGCAACTTTCGTATCGTTTGTATCAAGAATATTCAACTCATTGTCCATCGTTACAGTGAACCACATGCCGTGTTTTGAGTAACTTTCCCAAATCAATTTTTCGGCGTGAGTAACAGTGAGTTCTTGACCGAACTTTAATGGAAAGGCCAAACAGTCGGCTCCTTTCAGAACCAAATATTCACCAAATAACATCAATTTACCTGATGCCGAATAGTTATGTTGCGTTGCGTTCAGAACCTTAAATTAAGCTACTTCAAGCGATTCAACATAAGAACGAACAGCAGAAACGGATACATTTTTATCTTTAAAGTAGCACACTACTTTTTCTTTATCTGCATTGCTCACTTCCAGTTGATTCATGATATTGTACAAGTGCATTTTCATGTGTCCTTGTTGAATTCCAGTTGTAGTCAACGACTTTACAGCACCAAAGTTATTGGCTAAACCTGCAGCAGCTGCTATTCCCATCAATTCTCTCGCATTTGGATAATCCAAAATTTCGTGCGACAATTTCACCAAAGGATGAAGATTCGTTAATCCACCCACAACGCCCATCGCGATTGGTAATGTCAATTCAAATCGGAAAACTCCATTTTCAATTGTGCAATTGGTTAAAGAAGTATAGCTTCCGTTGATACTTGCATATGCATGTCCGCATGCTTCAACAGCACGGAAATCATTTCCTGTAGCCAAGACTACGGCATCAATTCCATTGTAAATTCCTTTGTTGTGTGTTGTTGCGCGGTACGGATCAACTTGTGCAATTCGAACTGCCGTATGAAACTTTTTCGCGAATTCTGCTCCTGAAATTCCTTCAACAATACCGTCTAAATTCTTCACGTCAGTCTCCACCCAACACTTTACAACACAATTTGGAGTAAGATTGGATAAGATGGACATGATGATTTCCAACCCATCTGTTTTAAATTCAGGTTGGTTGCGGTGCCACGTTCTAAAGGAATCAGCAAATTGCTCTAGACATGAATTTACGAAGTTTGCACCCATCGAATCAATCGTTTCAAAGGTAACGAACAACTGCATTAGGCCTTCTTCTTTGTCAGAAAGATCTTTTAGCACAATGTCTTTAATTCCACCACCACGCTTACGCATGTTTACTGTGATGTCTTCTGATTCGTTCATCAATACTTGCTTTAAATCAGCAAATTTGTTTTTTAATTTTTCGATATCATCGTGCCAAAGGAAATGCACTTGTCCCACTTTAACAGTGTCAACAATTTCAGTTTTGAATCCACCTAAGTTGTACCAGAATTTCGCACTCTTAGATGCTGCTGCAACAACAGAGCTTTCCTCAATTACCATAGGAACGGCATACGTTTTTCCGTTGATTAGGAAATTCGGTGCGATGCTAAACGGCAAGTGAAAGTTAGAAATGGTATTTTCACTGAACTCATTAATAGTTTCTTGCACTTTTGGATCAGCGTGATCGAAGCTTTTGAACGTTTCTAATTTCTGTTCAGGTGATGATAAAAATCGTGTAATAGCCTCCAACTTTTCTTCCTTGTTCTTTTTAGAGAACCCTTCTATAAATACTTCCATTATCTGATTTTTAAAAATTTTTGAGCCATCAATAGCCCTTTAATTTGTGCTTCTGCAAACGCGTCCAAGGCTTCTTGAGATTCATTTGCATATTTTAAAAACGGCGCTGCTTGACCATAAATTGCAGGCAATTTCGCTTTAGAGGTTAAATAATAACCGTCTAAAAATGTTTTTACACCACCGCTAATTATTACATTATTGCATTTACGTTCAGAACCCAAGGCATGGATTGATGCATTTAAAAAATCCACCATTTCTGTCGCTGAATGACCTAAAGCAATTACATCTTCGTAGTGCGCTTTCATCGGTTCGTTTCTGAGCAATTCCAGCTTCGAGAAATTTGTTCCGCCATTTGCTGCAAAGTCAACCGCCAAAATCGGCAATTTTAACAACTCGCGCATGCTTTCAGGTCCAAATCCTTGTCCAACTTCTTTTACAATGATGTTTGTATCGATTTCATTCAATAATTGTTTGATCGTTACAAGAGGTGAGCGTTGAATTAAATCTCCTTCTGGTTGCAACCATTCCTGCAATGGATTCACGTGAACGATTAAACCATCGGCATCCAACTTGTCAACCAAGGCTTTTAGTTTCGACGTTTGTCCTTTATCTATTAATCGTTCGATTTGCGCAATACCAACGTTTGCGAATAGAGGAGAAGCGTCTCCTAAAATTGGACGAAGGTTGAAATCATCGAAATACGTATTGTCTTCTAAAATAACACGACAAGAACCTAAACCAATTCCAAATCCATATTTAGAAGCAGTTTTCGCCAACATTTTATTAATTGGTCCCGCAGCTGATGTTCCTCCAGTCATGCTCGAAATCCAAATAGGATAACGCATTGTTTTCCCGCCAAATTGAATGGCAAGATCTGCTTGTTCAGGATGTCCTGCCAACATTGGTTCGTAATAAAAGCGATCGTCCAACAAGGCACTTTGCGATGCAAAAGCCAAATCCAAGTGATTTTGTTTTCTAAGATCAGCCGCTTCTAGCGATTCGTGTTCAATTTTTTCCATTATATAATAGCTGGTGTTTCTTCGTCTTTTAGAATAGGACGAATTATTCCTAATGCATTTTTGTATAAACGTATTTGTTTCCCAGGTTTAGTAATAAAGTGTATCGGGTGCTGCATAGCCACTTTAAAGAAGTGTTTCAACAGGAATTTTTTGCTTTTGTTTAATCCCGCAAGAATAGAAAGCGGTCCTGAAGCTTGTTCTCCACCTTTTTGCAAGTATTCGAAACACGCTTCTTTTAAATCTTCATCACTGAACACTTTGTACAGTGCATTTGCAAGAATGTTGATAGTTTCAACACCTTTCCCTCGGTTCTCGTAATACTCATTCACAGCATGCTCCAATTGTGCTTCATCTTTCAAGTTGATTTTTGCTAACTCACGATTTAAACAAATGATATCTGTAAAAGAAGCTGTCATTCCTCCGCCTGTTAACGGATGACGCATATTCAATGAGTCTCCTAAAAGCGCGGCACCTGACTTTCTAAACGCTTGACCTTTCATTGAATGGTTAGGCATAACTTTTAAATCACCTTCTTCCATTGCTTTTAAGAAAGCGTCAATCATTTCTGGAGGTAAAACCTTAATTACGTTCTCCTTGAATGTTTCCATTGATTTGGCTCCCATTTTTGGAGGTTTTCCACCTGGGTAATCAATTAAAATACGGTACGCGTCCGTATGAATTGGATACACAAGAATTGGTGAATCCCCGCTAACAATCATGTGACCATATGAAGGATGCTCAAGTTTCAAGTCTTTGATGACAAGTCCCATAAAATAAGAACTTACTTGCTTGTTCACTTTACTCAACTTATCGCGCAGAGTCGACATAGGACCGTCGCAAACGATTGTTAAGTTTGCTTTTTGTGCTACGGAAACCCCGTTTTCGGTGTAACGAATTCCAACAATTTTACCGTTTTCTTCGATAAATTCGTTGACGTTTGCCTCAACAACAGTAATGTTGTCTAGTTTTTTCAGTTCGCGGCGAATGTTCGAAAGAAACTTACCATTTCTCAATCCAACTCCTCGAATACCTTTTTGAACTTCATCGTAATGAATTGTAAAACGATCGTTTCCTTTGATCAAGTTGTAGCCATTCACTTCTTGTGCATCAATTCCATCGATGAGGTGTATCAAACCAAGTTCCTTTAAGGCTTGAAGACCACCCGGCTGCATCAATTCACCTATTATTCTATCTGGCTCCGTTAAGTCGCGTTCCACAACTAAAATTCGTGTGCTCGAAGGTTGCGAAGCAGCGAAAACACCACCAGCAACTCCAGCTCCAACCACTATGATATCAAATTCTTCGTTTCTCATAAATTGATTTTTGTCAATATTGATGCGATTTGTCCCGTTTTATCCTTTTTTTCCATCTTTTTCAAAATGGTGATAAATTCTTTCTTTGTTCTGTCATATCCTTTAATGGACATGAAGTATTTTGCTGTTTTCCCTTTTCTAATCTTCACGTTTTCGTGCAAGACTTTCGGGTTGTTGTATAATTCTTGCAATGTTGCGATTGCCATCAATTGTGGAATAGCGCAAAAGCGAAACACCTTTTCGTTTTGAAGGCAGTGTAAATAGTCTAAACACGCTGGAACATGATTCAGTGCGTTAATCACCACTTCGTTCAACGCGGCCAATCCTTTTGGTTCGCTCGATTGCAATTCCTTAAGATTTGTTGCTTTGTTTTTCCAAGATGCTTCCGGCCAAAAGATGCGCCCCATTTCTAAATCTTCTGCAAAGTCGCGGGTAATATTTGTTTTTTGTAAAAACAAGCCCATTTCATTGCTTAAGTCATTCGATTCCAATTTCGAACTGGTTTCCAATTTAGATGCAAGGAAAAGTTTACTTAATCCAATTCCAACCAATCCAGCTACATAATAACAATAGTCGTCCCAGTCGTTGTAGCTTTCTACATTTTTATGGGCATACTTGTTCATTCCGATCGCCATTTCTTTGGTGATTTCAGTAATCACTTCCTTATAGGCACTATCTAATTTTTGATATTCACGAATGATGATATCGAAATGTAGCATTAAGTCTTGGTAATCTTGCGTATCGCCAACATTTTCCAGAACGAACTCTTCGTTGTTCATTCTATCCGCAAAGGACAACAGCAGAGCTTCTTTTGTGTCATTTGGAATATTCATGTCGTCCTCAACTGTATCGAGACCGCGAAGAATTAGGTAAAAAAGGCACACGGGATCTTGAAGCTCCTTCGGTAACTGTTGAATTACAACAGCGAAAGAACGTGATACCTTTTTTAGCGCTTCATAGCAATAGTCTCTATCATCCCTGTCTTGGGACAATTCTGTGAGACGGTACTTTGAAGGTTTGAATTGGCTAAATTCATTTTTCATTTGAAATATGTGCGCCAATTCAGATGCATGAAAGGAATAGTATAATACTCTTCTTATCATTAATTTTCTGGTTTTTCAGAGTAAACGTACGCACATTATTCTGGACAGACAATTATTTTAACAAAAAATAAATGACACAGGTGTAACATTTCGACCTACTTAATTGTTGTATCTAGTTAAGCACAACGAGAAGACGCTAATTCGGTGTTGAAAAAAAATTATCCCTTCAAAAATCGGCCCATTTCATTTTCGATGGATTTACGTAAGTCCACTAGCTTTAGGGCGTATTGTTCCATTTCTATTTGCAACTGATTTGACGGAGTGAATTTACGCACAGGAATTGGTTTGCCTTCTTCGTCGGTAGAGACGAATACGATGACACAATGCGTTGTTTTCTTAAAAACTTTCTCTTTTAATTTGCGTGAAAACACATTTACTGCAATGTGGATACTTGTTGTTCCCGTATAAATAACTTGCGCTTCAACTTTAACGATTGCACCAATATTAATTGGACGGTAAAAACGAATTCCACCCACGTAAACAGTTACACAATAATTTTGCGCATAACTTGTCGCACACGCATAGGCCGTTTGATCGATCCATTTCATTACTTCTCCACCGTGGACTTTTCCTCCGAAGTTAACGTCTGAAGGTTCGCTGATAAATTGAAAGGTAATGTGGTCTTGCATGGTCTAATTTTTACCGAATATACGGATGAATTGTTAATTAATTGTACGGCAAACAACAATTCCTTTTTAGATGCTTAACGGTGTAAAGTAACCATGTGGAAAGTTTTTACGTATTAGGTGGTAGATGAATTTCTAGAATCAATTGAATTTAAATTACGAATGTATGAAACCAATTAAATTGATAGTTATCCTGTTGTGTAGTTTTAATGCTTCAGCGCAGGACACCATAATTGAAAAATCGACTTCTTATTATGTTGTACCGCAACAAACCACTTACGTAGAAACGGTGAACCCGAAGTATGATGGAGGAGTAGAGGCGATGAATAAGTTTATTTCAGAAAACATTAAAATGCCCGGAGATGCAAAAATGGCCGGCGTCCGTGAAAAAGTATATGTTGCTTTTAAAGTAACGGAGGACGGAAGTTTAATTGACGTCGAAATTTCTCGAGGCGTAATGCCTTCCATGGATGAAGAAGCAATGCGTGTAGTTAAGGCAATGCCGAAATGGATTCCAGGTACGAAAGGAGGGAAGCCTACTGTAATGAGGTATTATATACCTGTTGATTTTAAGTAGGGGTTTTTTAGTTGTTTTTTTTAGGACTGATTCACAATTTTACGTTGCGAAGACGGATGCCGATTGTGTAGTGTTCTTACTTCGATAAAATAATTGCTCATAGCGAGAACGAAAGCACCGCAGGTAAAAAAAAGTAAGAAGTAGTTTTATCACCAAAATTACCCCAAAAAAAATCATTTTATCAAAAACAACACAAAGCCTCTTTTGCAGCTCGTTGCAAAAAGTAAATCTCAAAACCACACCTAATTGCGGAAACTACCTAAAATCTCAGGTATAACTACGGTATTTTTCCATTTGGTGTATTTTCTACAGAAAAACAAAAGCTATAATTTAGATTTTCCGTAGCTTAGACGCACTAACTTAAAGCCTATGAAAACTATTGCACTTATAGCACTGATACTCTGCTTTACAAGGGAAAATAACATTGTTTATATATGTGACAGCCCGACTGCAGAAGTCTATCATTTGAATGAAAACTGCAGAGGATTGAAAAAATGCAAAGGTGAACTAAAGAAAATTACGCTCGATCGCGCGAAATCGTTGAAAAGACGACTGTGTGGATTTGAGGATTAAAACAAAAATCATGAAAACACTCGCCCTAATCACCCTATTAATGCTATCCTTAAGCAATATTTTATTTGCCCAAGAAGGACAAACCAACTCTAAAGTAATTTACGACAGAGATGCCGGTTTTCCTGGGGGACAAGCAGCCATGGATCAATACATCAACGACAATTTACAGTACCCACAAGAAAGTATCGACAAAGAAGAACAAGTTGTTGTAAACGTAATGCTCACGGTAAATCCGGATGGGTCCATTACCAATGTATTTGCAGGACAAAACGACTTCCCTTTGTTAGCAGCAGAAGCGGTGCGCTTGGTGAAAGCCATGCCAAACTGGGAGCCCGCTGTGATGAATGGAACGATTATCAAGCAACAGGTGTTTGCTTCGATACCTTTCATCTTAAAGCATTAATTAAAAAAATGAAAACACTTTTTATCCTTTTCCTAATCCTCTTCACCTTCAACGCCAGTGCGCAGGAAGATATAGCTCCGTACCCAGTGGATGCGTATCCAGAAATAACAACGGGCGAAGAGAAAGAACCAGAATTTCCTGGAGGACAAATGGCCATGCAGCGTTTCATTTCTGAAAACGTGGAGTATCCTAAATCGGCGAAAAAGAATAAAGAAGAAGGAAAGGTCTTTGTGCAATTCATTATAGAAGGAGATGGAAGCCTGTTTGACATCAAAGTAGTGCGCGGCGTGAGCGAAGCATTGGACAACGAAGCTATACGCGTAGTGAAACTTATGCCGAAATGGAGTCCGGGTGAAAGTCACGGAAAGGTAGTACGAGTAAAATACACCTTACCGATTAGTTTTAGGTTGGATTAGGTAATTAAACATGAAGGGCTATATGTACATACTAAAATGCGCAAATGATTCTTACTACACAGGATCGACAAGGCAATTGGATGTGCGCATAGCACAGCACCAAGCAGGCGAAGGTGCAAACCATACAAAAAAGTATCCGCCCGTAGAATTAGTATATTGGGAAGAATATGATAGAATTGATACCGCATTTTACCGCGAAAAACAAATACAGGGATGGAGTAGGAAGAAGAAGGAAGCATTGATAGCTGGGAGTCCTGATCTGTTGCCAAATTTGGCAGAATGTCAGAATGGGACGCATTACCTTCGAGATCGCACAGTGTTGCCTTCGACTGCGCTCAGTCAACGTGACGATTGCGACATGGATGATTGAGAATGTTGCCTTCGACTGCGCTCAGTCAACGTGACGATTGCGACATGGATGATTGATAATGTTGCCTTCGACTGCGCTCAGTCAACGTGACGATTACGACATGGATGATTGAGAATGTTGCCTTCGACTGCGCTCAGTCAACGAATACGATCTTTCAATGATTGAACACGGTCAACGAATGAAACCCGCCGACTGAGCGCAGTCGAAGGCGCGGGACAAAGAAGATATAAATAGTAAAGAATAAAAAAATGAAAACAAAACGATTTTTAACCCTAGCCCTACTCACATTTGGAGTATTAACAACCACTTCCTGCGAAAGAGAAAACGACAGCTGTGTTGAAGACCACATGGAAGAAGGATTGAACCAAAGCGATGCGGAAGATAAATGCGATGAGGAGTTGGTGGAGACGGTGGAGGTTTTGAAATAGAAAATTACAAGCTATTACGATATAATTAATAATGAAAATATTAAACCTAATACTATTGTTGTTTATTGTGGTTAACAATGTTAAATCACAAGACTTTATTGATGTTGTTGAAACAACATTTAAAGTCGGCATGATGGGCGAAGAAGAGTTCTATTATGGATTCGCTGAAGGTGATGTTTTAGTCTTTAATTTCGAAGAAAAGGAAGGTAAAGAGCTAAAAGAAATTGAAATTATTGAATTGCCTAGTTCGACAAAATTTGCCGATTTTAAAAGTAGTTCAGTAATTGATAAAAGAATAAAAATCCAAAATACTGGAGTTTATAAGTTTCGATTTAATAATGGTAGCGTTAAGCCACGAATTTGTACATTAAAGTTACAACGCATTCCAGCGAATGAGGAAACAAAAAACTTCAATACGAATTGGGAATGGAAAACAAAATTTGATACTATTATTACCCCATATAATGAGGATGTTGTTGTAGGATACGACACTATTCGAACTCCGTATACTAAAAGTGAATTTATTAGAACTGATACTCTGTACCAAGAGATACAGAGTAATGAAAATGAGATTTGGGTTCATTCAGGTGGAAATGTTTCTGCTTGTCTAGGAAAATCAGCAAGTTGTACAAAACAGTTAATCACACTTAAGTATCATCCAGAAACGGATGTGCTCTTGATTTGGGTGGGAGTCGGGCAAGAAACCCGTGAATCTTATAATAGTCTTTCTAAAGAACTTGCATCTACTGCCGTTAAAACGTATGCGAGCTATTTAAGTGGTGGTTCAAATTTATTGGTTACTTCTTTCTTAGATGAACTTTCTAATGAGGCAATTGAGAACTTACCAACTTCTAAAAATACGTTAGATATTTTTCTGGCAAATAACTCGACAGCAAAGCAATGGTTTAATGATTATCAAACTGATATGTATGATTATGCCTACAAGGATTTAGCTTACAAAAGCAGAACGAATTTAAAGATTACACTGGATAAGAGTCTCGAACAAATTGTACCAAATGAAATGACCTTATGTTTAAAAAACAATAGTAAATTGATTGGAACAGAAGCTTTTATACAGGTTGTTGGAATTAGATATGTAAAGATTTATGAAGATAAAGAGTACATTGAGATTACAACAAAACCCAAATATGAAACTGTTACAAAGCAAAAAGTGGAAGTAAAATCTTCTCAAATTAGAGTAAACTCAAATTAACAAAATGTCCTTATACCAAAACTCCGTTCTCAATAAATTTCTAAAACAGCAAGACAAAGATGCTGTAGCGAAAGCATACAAGAAATTCTCCAAGCATTTTCACAATACTAAAATTCAAGAGAACATACGTAATTCGAAAGAAGAGCAATACCAAGAAGGATTCTTGCGCGAATTGTTTGTGGACGTTTTTGGATATACACTCAATCCACAACCGAATTACAACCTTACAACAGAGTTGAAAAACGAAAAGGGTTCTAAAAAGGTAGATGGCGCCATTTTAAAAGATGGAAACGCAATAGGCGTAATTGAGTTAAAAGGAACAGATACCAAAGATTTAGAAAAAGTAAGACAACAAGCATTTGATTACAAAGCCAATCAAACAGCTTGTATTTATGTGGTGACATCCAACTTTGAAAAGTTGCGCTTCTACATCAACAATGCGGTAGAATTTGAAGAATTCGACCTTTTTACCATTAATGAACAGCGTTTTGAGGTACTTTATCTCTCTTTAGCGGCTGAAAACATCCTCAACAACATTCCTCTTTCGATTAAGGAGGCATCTGTTGTAGAACAAGAAAATATTACCAAGAAATTCTATGCGGATTACTCACTATTTAAACGTGAGTTATTCCGAGACTTGGTAAAAAAGAATTTGCGCAACGATGTTTTTCGTAACGTACTAGCAGCGGAAGAAACAGCGAAAGCAGACAAGAACATTAAACTCAATCTTTTTAAGAAATCTCAAAAGCTCATTGACCGTTTCTTGTTTATTTTCTTTGCAGAAGACCGTGGTTTATTGCCACCGAACTCTACGCACAAGATACTAGCAGATTGGAACAAGCTGGAAGACATGGATGCACATGTTCCTTTGTACGACCGTTTTAAATTGTATTTCAATTACCTCGATACAGGAAGAAAAGGAACGGATGGTAAAGCAGAGATTTTTGCCTACAACGGTGGTTTGTTTAAACCAGACAACACATTGGACAGTTTAGTTTTAGACGATCAATTGCTCTACAAACACACCAAGAAATTATCTGAATACGATTTTGAAAGCCAAGTAGATGTAAATATCCTTGGACATATTTTTGAAAACTCGCTCAACGAAATTGAAAGCGTTAATGCGGAAATTGAAGGAACAGATTTCGACAAGCAAAAAACGAAACGTAAGAAAGACGGTGTTTTCTATACGCCAAAATACATTACCAAATACATAGTTGACAATACAATAGGGAAGTTGTGCCAAGAAAAACGTGCAGAACTAGGCATTATTGACGAAGAGTTTACAGCCAAACGCCAAAAAGATACCAAACGTTTGTTGTTGGAGAAATTGGACGCCTACCGTGCATGGTTATTGGAATTAACCATTTGCGATCCTGCGTGTGGTTCTGGGGCTTTCTTAAACCAAGCGCTCGACTTTTTAATTAAAGAACATGAATCTGTAGATGAATTACAAGCGGCCTTGTTAGGTGGTGCCATTGTCTTCCAAGAAATTGAAAACACCATTCTCGAAAAGAACATCTACGGCGTAGATTTAAACGAGGAATCGGTTGAAATTGCAAAATTGTCTTTGTGGCTAAGGACTGCACAACCGCGTAGAAAACTGAACGACTTAAACAACAACATTAAATGTGGAAACTCACTGATTGAAAGCAAAGCAGTTGCGGGGGACAAAGCATTTAAATGGGAAGATGAATTTCAAGAGGTGTTTGCTAAAGGTGGTTTTGATGTGATTATTGGGAACCCGCCTTATGGTGCCGAGCTTGATGAATTTACAATTCAATATATTGAGCGAAAATATAAATCATTCGAATACCAAGTTAATAGCTATGTGACATTTTATGAAAAGGGAATCGACATATTAAGCAATAACGGAGTTCTTGGATATATTACGCCTGCCACGTTTACATATCAGCATTATTTCAAAAAAATTAGAAACGTATTTGCTGATTTGACGGTGTTAAGTATTGCTAAATACTTCTATGAGGTTTTTGATGATGCCGATATTGGTGACAGCGTTTCATGGATTATAAGGAAATCAAAAAATTCTAAAGAAGGTATTGACGTTATAAAATGTTCGAATAAGAGCGAAGCTGTCAATTTAATTTCAGTTGCAACGCCATATAAAAATGTAGTAAATTCTGATGGTACTTATAATTTGAATGAATCTGGGATTGATGTTCATAGATTATTATCAAAAGGAAAATTGCTAGGAGAGCTTTGTCAGATTGTCGTTGGAGTAAAGCCTTATCAGACCAATAAGGGGAGACCCAAACAAACGAAAGATATAGTTACTACAAAAATTTTCACGTCCGATTGCAGAAAAGACGATACCTTTATCAATTGCGTGATAGGGAAGGATTTTCATAAGTACAGATTTCTACAAGAGCCAAAAATGTACCTGAGTTATGGAGAATGGTTGGCTGAACCTAGAGAAATAGCACCATTTTTTGATGACGAAAAAATAATAATACGTCAAACAGCAGATTCAATTATTGGAACGCTAGATGACAGAAAACGAGTGAATCTTAATAATGTATATAATATTGGTAGGCCTACAATGGAAGTGTCTTTGAAATACTTGTTAGGTATACTAAACAGCAAGCTCCTTAATCTTATTTACCAAAGCATTTCTCAAGAAAAAGGGAGATTGTTTGCGGAAGTCAAGAAAGTTAATTTATCTAAGCTGCCTATCATAGTTGATGATGAAATTAAATCGACATTAGAAAAGAACGTACAGAATTTGCTTAATCTCAATGAGGAAAAAAGCGAGCTTGATAAAAGGTTCTTGAAGTATTTGAATTCTCAATTTCCGAATACTAAAGGCGGTAGAAAGCTCCAAAATTGGCACGAACTTACTTTCTCAGACTTCATTAAAGAACTCAACAAAGCAATAAAAACTGCTGGAGGAACACCTTTAACCAAACTCCAAGAAATGGAATGGATGGAAGTTTTTGAAACCAAGAAAAAAGAAGCTATAGAGTTAAAGGCTGAGATTGATAGGACAGATAAGGAAATAGACCAAATGGTTTATGAGTTGTATGGTTTGAGTGAGGAGGAAATCGCTATTGTAGAAAATAGTTGAGTTGAAATAATAATAAATATCGATTCGCGAATACCCGTAAAAATAAATAAGGGCAATGAGCAAATTAAGATTGTGGAGGGGAGTTGAATTAAACGATAATAACCGATTACAATTAATTATTTAAATTAAATAGTTACGCATATAAATAAGTTAAAGCCAATTAGAAAAATATGATATGAAGAAGCAAGATATTCAATATATTCCCATAAAGGATTTAGTACTTTGGACCGAAAATCCAAGAGATCCAATAGATAAAAATGCGAAAGATCAAGAAGTAGTAAATAAAGCATTTATTGATCATTTAGCGAAATGGAATTTGGCAAAATTGGCAAGAGACATGGGGGAGTATTACGATTTTAGTGAATTACCAACAGTTGTGTATCATGATAAGAAACCTATCGTCTATGATGGTAATCGGAGAATCGTTCTTGGAAAAGTAAAATACGGTCTAGTTACAATACCAAAGAAATTGAATTTTGAAATCCCTGAATATCCAGAAGAAATACCTTGCAACGTTTGCACAAAAAAAATTGCATTAGAAAATGTATTGAGAAAACATGGGGATAGTGGCTCTTGGTTACCTCTTGAACGTGATATTTTCCTTCATAAATTCATGGGTAAAGAAAAAAGCCCATTTCTAATTCTTGATGAAGATACTGGGTTAATAACAAATCATCCTAAGCTTAATCAAAGATTCGTAAAAGAAGAAATTTTTAAAGAAGATAATTTAAATAATTTAGGTTTTACAATCAAAAATGGGAGTATTCACAGTGTCCATAGCGATAAGGATGGGTATGATATTTTAAAAGATTTAACTACTAAGATTGAATCTAAAACTATTTCTACAAGAAATCATAGAGGTAAAGTTTTTGATGTACTAGAGCCTAATAATCAAAAAAAGGTTTCTGAAAACAAAAGTAAAAAACCACACTTATCGAAAATAAACTTTAGACCTGTTGAGGTAAAAAAATCAAGAGAAACGCCTAGAACAAATCCAAAAAAGCAAGAAATATTTGGAGGAAAATTATTCTTAAACATAGGAGAAACAAGTAATTTATATCGAGACATTTCTGATCTTTACAATTTCTATATTACACGGAAGGATAGCCTATCAAATTCCTTTCCTGGTTTAATTAGAATGGCACTTAGACTGTTATGCGAAAGTGCTGCAAAAGATAAAAATAGTAAAATGGATACCTATTTAAGTAAATATTTTGATGATGCAAAAAAGGCTCTAGATCAAGATGTAAAAACGACATTGTCAAATAATAATGTTAGCAAAACGAGCATTGTGCAACTTTTGCACACTGGAGCACATCGATATCAATCATCAGGAAACATGGACCAAACAATTGCAATGTCAATTATTATTGGTCAAATTCTTTCCATTACTCATTCTAAAACTAATGATTAAGAGTAATTTTTATTCCCCACTTAGATACCCTGGAGGCAAGAATTGTATTTTCCATTTTGTCTCTAATTTTTTCTATGAAAATCAACTCGTCGGTTGCTCGTATGCTGAACCTTATGCTGGTGGCTCTGGACTGGCATTGCGATTATTATTTGAAGGCTATGTGGATTCGATATATATAAACGATTTAGATAAATTCATTTATTCTTTTTGGAAGTCTGTCTTAAACAATACTGATGAATTATGTGATTGGATTGAAGTCGTAAATATAGATATCGAAACTTGGAAAGTTTACAAACAAATACAACAGAATCCAGAACAATCAGATTATTTGGAAATTGCAAAAGCAACTTTTTACTTAAATAGAACTAATGTTTCTGGTGTTATAAAAGGAGGTGTTATTGGAGGTCGTGAGCAACTTGGGAAATATAAAATTGATGCAAGGTTTAATAAAGCGGATTTAATTTCAAGAATTCGAAAAATCGCTTCTTTAAAAGAGCGCATTCACATTTCTAATCTAGATGGATTGGAATTTATAAAAATGATAAATCGTAAAAAAGAAGAAGTTTTCATTTACCTAGACCCTCCTTATTATCAAAAAGGTTCGGAATTATACATGAATTTTTACAAAGAGCTAGATCACCAAAAATTAGCTAAAGCAGTTAAGAAAATAGATCAAAAATGGATGGTATCTTACGATAATCATGACTTTATTATTAATCTATACTCAGATTTTGATACAATACGGTACAAACTGTCCCAAGCGGCATCGAATAGAATTGGAGATGAAATTTTAGTTTTTTCAGATGGAATTCAATACTCTGAGGCAATGAATAAATTGAAAGAACCGGCGGTGATTAACATTGGCTCTGACATGTACTAAAAAAATGGCGCACAATTACTTTCGATAGAAGGCGCACATTGTCTAGTGCAGAAACTTTAGTGGTAATATAAAAAACATCATTTACATGAATCGAATTTTGACCTTAATAATTTTGTTGACACTGATTAATTATTCATTTGCTCAATCAATTACAAATGACAGTATTAGCAAAAGTCTGATACGAGAACTTAACAATATTGAGAATTCAACAAATGTTATTGCAAATAAAATTGATTCATGCTGTAAAAGAAAATCTACCTTCAATAAATACAGAACAACTAATATTAGCTCAAAAGATCTAATTGATATCAATAATAAAAT
>CAJXRM010000065.1 GCA_913059205.1 uncultured Flavobacteriales bacterium | reverse complement strand
CTACACAGAGTAGATCGTCGGCAGCGTCAGATGTGTATAAGAGACAGATTAAAAGGGTTTAAACCACTTCAGAAAGGTGGTGGATATTTTCAACCGATATTCCATGTTTCTTAAGCAATTTAACATGAGAAATAACAGCTTTGTACAAGTACGGCTCCACATTATGCTCAATATTAAATTCTTTACATGTTTCAATCAACATTTTTTGAACTGCATGGAAATGAACATGGCTCATTGCCGGATACAAGTGATGTACAGCGTGGTAATTAATTCCACCGAAAAAGAATCCAACAATTTTCCACTTCGTTCCGAAATCTGTTGTAACTCTCAATTGGTGTTCTGCCCAAGTGTCTGACATCATTCCATTTTCATCAGGTAAAGGGAAAACTGAATGTTCGTGGATGTGTGCTGGAAATAAAGAAACAGCTGCTGTAATACTTTCAACCATATGCATGATGAAGAATCCCAATAAAACCCATCCCCAGTGCACTCCTGATAAAATTAATGGAAGTACCAACGCATATGCAAAATAGATTGCTTTCGCGATAAATAACTCAACAAATTTGCTTCTCTTGTGTTTAACAATTTTATGTCCAATTTGACTTGAGAAAAAATCTTTAAAGTCACGTTTAGTAACAATTTGAACGGTGTAAAACAAGTACAGAAATGGGGAATAAATATGTTGGTATTTAAATATTTTCTTTGGCTCTTCCATTGGTACAAAGGTCAACATTCCTGTTTGGTGAATATCAACATCTTGACCTGGAACCATCGGATAAGGGTGGTGCGAATGGATGTGGCGTAATCCCCATAAATAACCAGAACTTCCAATTAAATCGAAAGCATACGACATTATTTTGTTAGTTGTTTTACTGCTCGAAAAAGATTCGTGCACACCTTCATGACCAAGAATAAGTGCGCAGCAAATTTGCCAAAAACCAAGAACGGCAAATGCCGAAAGTAGTATTGCAACATTTCCATTTGCCATATAAATAGCAGCAACTAGTCCAAAATAAACGGATAGAAAGAACACAGCCTTTATTTTGCCATAGGTAGTGGCTTTTCTGGTAAGATTGTTTTCAGTAAAATACGCGTTTACTTTTTTGTTAAGGGTAGCAAAGAATCCGTTTGGTTCTTCTTGCTTATATCTAATCTCTGTGTAATTCATTCTGCAAAATTAGGCAAATTTCATTTATGAATGCCTGATAATAATCATGTTTTTAAGCTTTGTAATGTTTATTAGTTACTAAAACACTTTAATACCAAGCTTTAACTCTAAGTGCAGAGTTAAAATATCACCCATGTTTTTCATTTCTAAAAAACTTTGGTTGTTGTGATAACTAGCGAGTTCCTCACGTAAACTAATAACATTTTGCATTGATGAAATGGTATCTTTTTTCATTCTTCGTAAAATGCTTTTTGTTCTTGGCTTAGCAGCTAGAAATCGTTTTTTCATTGCAACTCGCTCTTCTTTAGCGTATTGTTCTGCTATCTGATTTGACATTAGCTCTTGGGCTAATTTTACCAATTCTATATTGTCTTTAAAGTATTGAGGTAAGTATATGTTTTTTCGCCCTTCGTAACTTTGTTGATCAAAATCCATAGCTCTCAAACGGTATTGGACATTGTCAAAATCTTGAGTAATCTCTACTACAAAATTATAACCACGCATGTCACCTAATAGCCGAACAAAACATCTTTCGTTGAATTTAACAAATTCTTTAGCGAATCGCAGTCGATTTTCAATCTTGACCCCTTCATTTTTCTTAATAAATTCGTCACTTGGTATTCCTATAATATGATCTTCAACAAGTGTCATTTTATCCACAAAATAGGATACTTTATCTGGAGAGAATATCTCTTCTAATTCCAACCCATAAATACGTGATGAATCGGCTTTTTTAACATAGAAATAATCGTGATTGTCATTGATTTCATTGATCACTTTAATTCTAAATGGACGCGAATTTCCAAACGAACAAAAATCGATACTTTCTATTCGTAAATAGGGGATTTCATCGCCATCAGCGACTAAGAGTTGGTAGATTTTAATTAGTTCTTGATGAAAAAACTCATTTTCCGATTCATTATAAAGTGCACCAAACCATAAGGTTTCATCTCCATTGCTATCCGATAGTGGGATTAAATCTTGATAGCGCAATAAATCATCATATGAAATTGGTAGGTTAGCTAAGCGAGAGTATTGCCGTAAATGTTCTCTTAGAGGCGCTTTAATTTTATATATCGGCTTCTTGTGTTCAATTTCTATAAATTCTTGCATATCTAATAAAGGTACTAAAATCTTCACTTTTAGAGCAAAAAAAAGAACCCATCTTTAAGATGAGTTCTTCAAGAAATTGATTTAGAGATTAGTTAGTGAAAGAAACTTTACTAGTTTCAATCACAGTATTTCCACTTACAATATTAAGGATGTAAGTCGTATTACTCAACGATGTTGTGTTGATCACTGTATTTACTGAGTTTATGTTTTGTCTCAATACTTCCTTCCCAACTAGATCGTAAATAACGATTGATGCATTTTCAGCCAATTGGTCGAACTTATCAATTTGAACTGTCAGTTCTTTTGACGCTGGAATAGGGTAAATAGAAATTGAAGAAGAGATGTCAGTGTTTTCTGTTAGGCTTGCTGTTGGATCAACTACAGTTATTGAACCAGTCATTCCACCACCGAAATGTTGATCACAACGGTAATTGTATGTACCAGCAATTGTAAATTTGTGTTTATAAACCCAGCCAGTTCCTAATGAATTCCCAAAGGATTCTGGATTTGATGCAAATGTTGCGGTGGTTCCATTCACATTGTGCGTTCCGCTGACGTTTGTCCAACGAACGGTGTCTCCAATATCAATGGTCATGCTCGAAGGACTAAAAGTCATTCCACTAGCTGTGACATCGTGTGTAGCTTGAGCGTTACTGAATTGAATGCCAGTTGCAATTGCAGCAATCACTGTAAAAGATTTTAAGTAATGTAATTTCATAAGTATGTATTTTTTTATGTACAATGACATAACGGAGCTCAACTCAAAAAGGTTGGTTATCGAATAAAAGGAATAACAGCTTTTCTCTCTTTTGGATAATCAGCAAATTTTTCTTTGTACCAAGAGTGATGTTTAACAGCTCTCGGGAAAACGTTTGCAATTGTCCATACGCAAAATGTAAGAGCTGGTAAATTCCAAGCCATGATGGCAAATCCAGTCCATTGTGTCATTTCTCCAAAGAAGTTGGGACATGAAATATAGCGATACAAAAAGCCTTTCGGAATCTTATAACCTGTTTCACCTGGTTTTCTCAGGTTAATCAGAATATGATCGCTGATATTGTTAATAATCGCTCCAACAATAAATAATGAAATGCCAATGTAGAAGAACGGTGTAAAAAAGTCAGTGTCGCTATACGTTTCATAATAAGCTAAAAAATAACCATTCATTCCTGCATTGATTCCATTAAAGAAAATAGCAGAGAAAACGATTGAAAGAGGCATTTTTTTCCCTTTCGTGCGAAGGCGTAATGGAAAAATAAATGTTCGATTGAAATAATGAATTAACCAACAAGTAGATAACATTAAAGCGTAATTCGATAAGTCGCCAATGATTGAAAAAACGAGAATTAAAACAAAAGATGGAATTTCCATCAATACCCAGCCAAGACGATTGTCAATTAATTTTCCCCAACCTTTTTCCTGCGTGTGACGACCGTATGGTGCGGTTATAAAGAATAAAGAAATGAAAGTGATAACTGCTACGGATATCCAAATCCAAGCGAATATGTTGAAGTAATCTTGATTAATCATAATGAAATCGTTTTTTTCCATTCAAGAAGATCTGTGATCGTCGTGTGAATTGGTCGGTTCGTATGTCCCAATATTTCTTTTGCTTTTGAATTTGACATATTAGGATGTCCGTGTTTTAGCACAAAAATACTTTCTTTCGTGAATTTGGGTGGTTTTTTCGTGAATTTTGATTGAGCCGCAATAAATGGAATACATAGTTGAATAATGAATCCTGGAACCACAAAACATGGAGGTTTTACTTCAGCTATTTCAGCTGTAATATTCGCCAGTTCTTTGATTGAATAATATTTCCCCGTTAAATTATAGCTTTCACCCATTTTGCCTTTTTCAATACTGTTGACAATCGTTTTCGCCACATCTCGTACATCAACAAAATCGTAGCCTCCTTGTACCACCGCAGGAATTTTTCTTTTCGCAATGTCTGAAATTGCCTCTCCTAGTAGAGATGGTTTGTAATCCACTGGACCTAACATGGAGGATGGACGAACGATAATTGCGTCTAACATGTCATTTTTAACAGCCTCAAGAACCAATTGCTCCGCTTTGGCTTTCGTATAATCGTATGCAAAGTCGCTTTCAGTTTTATATGGCCTATTCTCGTCAAAAATGGAATTTAATGGTTCCTCTTGCAGCGCATGCGTGGAACTAACATGAATTAATCGCTTTATTTTATTGAGTTTACAAGCCGTTAGTACATTTTGAGTACCAATAACATTTGTATTGTAAACCCGTCCGTCTTTGTCACCCGTAATCGAAATAATTGCAGCGCAATGAACCACAAATTCGGCGGAATTTGTCAATTTCTCCAATTCCTTCGTCTCCATTCCACATTGAATCCATTTAACACATGAGTGCTCAATTGGAGGACGTTGAGAGTTGTATTGCGCACGAATTTGCCAACTCGGATTTTTAAGTAATTCGGAAATCAATACAGAGCCAAGGTGACCGCTGGCTCCAGTAATTGCAATTGTTGGCATGGATTGACGTGTTTTACAATTCGAATATACAGAATTCTACAAATTTGCTTTATCTAAAATCAAAAGTTTTGTAATTTTCGACTATGAAAAGATTGACGATCCATATTACTTTATTTTGTTTCCTTTTTGTAAGCACTTCATATATAAGTGAGAGCAGTCCTTCAGCTAACCATACAGTTACAGTTCAGATTGGAAATATTCGCAATTCAAAAGGGCGGATTCAATTGCAGATATACAAGAATCAAGAAACGTTCGCTAAGGAAACGCCATGGAAAGAATACTACGTTTCTAAAGATGATATGAAAAACAAAATGCTGGTGTATAAGATTTCCGATTTAGAGTCTGGAATTTACGGTATATCTATACTCGACGATGAGGATAAGAATAAAAAAATGAAATATTCATGGATGTTACCCGATGAAGGCTTTGGTTTTTCGGATTACTATCATGTTGGGATGAGTCGACCGAAGTTCGAAGATTTTAAATTTAATTTGTCTGGAGATAAAACGGTGAAAATCATTATCCGTTATCTATAAGGTTTATTTGCTAACAGCGTCGTAAATGACTTTTAGCAATTTTTCGTGGTGTTCCTTGTTCTTGCCTTCCTTCGTTGCAATTCCCTCTGCATACAGCTCCACAATTCGATTGTATTCGCCCAATGTTCCACTTTTATGCTCCTCTATGTAATTGTAAATGATTTCAATTGCATCAATACCTATTTTTGCTCGTTTGGATATTTCTTCACCGTGTTTTGCCACTGCGAAATCTGTATTTAAGTCATTTAAAAACAAATTGTCTTCACTTTCACGCTCATAAAGAAAGATTTTATTTAGAATCGGTTTCATTAAAAGTGAATTGTATATCACACGATGTCCGTAAAACTGATGAACCGTTTCCATTAGAGACATTTGTCCTGAATTCATTCGTTTGGCGCTGTAGTGGTAAACTACACTATCAATTTCTTTGTGATCAAACTCGATTAACGCTAAGGCATGATTGGTGAATTGTTCAGTCTGAAGTTCGTCAAAATTGAGTTTGGAATGTGTGAAATAAGCATGAATGGTATGGTAACGCGTAACTAGTGAATCACATTTGAATAAATTCATCAATCGAATCGTTCTATTGGTGATATAATCCACATGAGAAACAGGGGCAGAGGGTTGATTGTTTGTTGAATGATTACAACCTATTAAAGCAACAACCGCAATCGCGTATATGATTGATTTCATATTTAAATCTATGTTGTAAATTAAAAAATACCTTTACTCTTTAAGTATTCTTCTAAACTAACTTCATCTGTAAATAGAACATCTCTTGCTTTACTGCCATTAAATGTTCCGATAATTCCATGACCTTCTAACTGATCTACAATTCGACCTGCTCTATTGTAACCTAGTTTTAATTTACGTTGTAACAAACTCGCAGAACCTTGTTGATGCATCACTACGATACGCGCAGCATCTGCAAATAAAGCATCTAAGTCTTCATCGTCCATTGAACCGTTTCCGCCATCAGATCCTTCTCCAACATATTCTGGAAGAAGTAATGCTTCAGGATAACCGCGTTGATCACCAATGAAGGCGCAGATATCATCTACCTCGGGTGTGTCAACAAAACCGCATTGTAAACGTATTACATCTTGTCCTGTACTTATTAGCATATCACCACGACCAATCAACTGGTCAGCACCTGAACTGTCTAAAATGGTTCGTGAATCGATTTTTGACAGTACTCTAAATGCAATTCGTGCTGGGAAATTGGCCTTTATCATTCCCGTAATAACATTAACGGAAGGGCGCTGGGTTGCGACAATTAAGTGAATTCCAATCGCTCGGGCAAGTTGTGCAATACGTGCAATTGGGTGTTCCACTTCTTTTCCAGCTGTCATAATTAAGTCGGCAAACTCATCTATTAATACAACTATATAAGGTAGGTAACGATGTCCATTTTCAGGATTCAATTTACGAGCGACGAACTTTTGATTGTACTCAACAATATTTCTAACATGAGCCGCTTTCAGTAATTCGTACCGGTCATCCATCTCAATACAAAGTGAATTCAATGTTTTTACAACCTTACTTGTATCGGTGATAATTGCTTCTTCCTCTCCCGGCAATTTAGCCAAGAAGTGACGCTCAATCCTATTGTACAAGGTTAACTCAACCTTTTTCGGATCGACCAAGACAAATTTCACTTGTGACGGGTGCTTTTTGTAGAGCAACGAAATCAAAATGGCATTTAAACCAACGGATTTACCTTGACCTGTTGCTCCCGCGACTAAAAGGTGAGGTAATTTTGCTAAATCGAAGGTGAACGTTTCGTTGGTAATCGTTTTACCCATTACAATTGGCAATTCATAGTCGTTTTCTTGGAATTTCTTCGAAGCGATTAATGAACGCATGCTTACCATTTCAGGCTTACTATTCGGAACTTCAATACCAATTGTTCCTTTTCCTGGAATTGGAGCAATAATTCGAATCCCAAGCGCGGCTAGACTCAATGCGATGTCATCTTCCAGATTTTTAATTTTAGAGATTCGGACACCTGGAGCAGGAACGATTTCATACAGTGTAACGGTTGGACCAACAGTAGCACGAATTTTTTCAATATCAATTTTGTAGTTAGAAAGAGTGGTAACAATCTTATTCTTATTTTCTTCTAATTCAGATTTGTCTACTTTTCCAAGTGAACTACCATAATCTTTTAATAAATCAATAGGAGGAAGGGCGTAGCTTGATAAGTCAAGAGTTGGATCATAATCCCCGTATTCTTGACGCTTACTATCTACTTCTTCTTCGGATAGTTCTTTGTCGTCGTCTTTGGCAGAAGCGACTTCCACCTCTAAACCGTCAACTTCAATTTCTTCTTCAGGTTCCTCTTTGCCCATTTCATCAATGATGTCTGATTCATCCTCAATTTCGTATGATGTTAATTCAAAATCTTCATCGTCTTCTTCATCGTCTTCTTCTTCCTCTTCAAAATGGACAGTTTTAGCGATGAGTTCATTTGTAGTTTGGGAAGGATCAATCACATTCGATACTGACATGTCATTTGGATCTTTTTGCTCCTTAACTTCAGATAAATCATCGTTCTTGGAATTGTTGAACCAGTTCTTAATCTTGCCAAAGTTGACATTGAAAACAATCATGGCTATAACATATCCAAAGGCAAGAATTAGAATTAGGGCTCCAAATTTTCCAAGTGACAGTTTCAACCAATCGTTGACTTGATAGCCAAAAGCTCCACCTGCATAACTCACTTGTTTTGAAAAGAACCCAAAAAATAAACTGAACCAAACCAGTGTTAAAATAGAGGCACTAATTGTTTTTGCCACAGGTAAGATGGCAATATTAAAAAGTAGTTTAAATCCAATTACGAAGGAGATTAATGGAATTGCGAACGACGCCAAACCAAACCATCTGTATATTAATAGGTGAGAAGACCATGCACCAAATTTACCGAGCCAATTGGCTACAGGTTCTTCGTTTCCATCGAAAAGAATGTCAAATAAACTACGTGACATAATGCGGTTTTGATCTTCTTGCCAAGTTAGTATATAGGAGAAGTTAGCAAGGAATAAATAAACAGCAAGTAAAAGTAAGACAACTCCTAAAGTTGACTTCATTTTCTTTTGATCGAAACGCTCTCGTAACACACCAATGGTGCTGGGTTTTTTCTGAGAAGCAGGTTTGGCCGCTTTTTCAGTTACTTTTTCTTCACTCGTTCCTTTTGCCTTATATTGGTTGTCTGCTGCCATTCAAAATTATCTATCCTACGAAGATAATAAGGAAACACGCTCACAAAAAGGGAAGAATGGTTAAGTATAAACAGGGGAATGTTAGTAGTGAATAATTTGGAAAAGTGAGTATAACTCTATTAATTTCATCATTCTTCAATCTCACTTCCTTTGCTCACCATTTTTTCTAGAAATTCATCAAACGTTACCAATTGGTAATCGCTTGGCACTCCAAATAAATCGTGATTTGGAGAATATTCACTCATTTTCACCAATTCATAATCTACAATCCCATCCGCAGTTGGAACACTAAATTTTACAGGAAGTCCTGGCATTTCCGTGTAAAAAGTACTGTATTTATTCGAAATTTTCTTGAAATATAAAAATTCAATAGGTGTTTCAAATTCAGGATGTGAAACGAACATGCGGTTCGCTTTTCTGTTTACAATTTTTCGTTTACCCCACTTTTTCGCGAAGGTGAATTCGCGTTTAGCAAGAGTTGAATCTTGTTTTAATTTAGATTCGTCTGTTCGAATGGCGAATTTACCAGCTTGCGTATCGAGCAACAAATACGACTTTTTTAATTCCATGTGGCGTAAAACCACTTGTTTCCCAAGTTGACTAGTGAAATTCTCAATTCGAGTTATTGTATCATTGCTATAAATGATCATGGAATTCTCTGGGAAAAGACTGCGCATAGCAGTATCGTGAACAGAGATTTTATACTCTAACATCCCAGTAAATGGCCTAGTTTTTTGAGCGTGTACATTTGAATAAAACACGAATGATGTCATAAGTGCAATGCAGAAGCACAAACGTTTTCCAGAATCAATTAAAAAAAGATTTTTCATATACTTATGCAACGGTTTTTGGTGTAAAAGTTACTACGATGCGAATTTAATGGAATTATTTGATGGTTTGAATAGCTGAAGTTCATATAAAATCATTTTTACCACTAAGAATCAAAGAGAACAAAGAACAACAGGACGTATTTTTTTGGATTTGATATTTAAAAAACAATATTACCCGGTTTTAATTTAAATACAATGCTTCACTACGACCTTTGTGTTCTTTAATTCTTTGTGGTGAAAAACAACCTTGTTTTGTTGAAAAGTGCAGTTTCCAGTGCAATCTTACTACTGTAATAAATACTACATTTGTCTTAGTATTTGAAAGTATGAAAAGAGAACTGAAATTATTGATTAATAAATCGGAGATTACAGCTGGAACGCGTGGAGCCTCATTGGGTCCTGAAGCCATTATGACAGCTGCTCGTAAAATAAACAGCAATTATTTTGGACGATATCCAATTGATTATGTAGATGAATATAATTATTTATTGGACAACGAGATTAAATACCCACAAGCGAAAAGAGTAGTAGGACTTGTCAAAGTTTTTGAATCGGTTTCGACAAAAGTGAAAGGGATAATCGAAAATGGTCAATTTCCATTGGTATTAGCTGCCGATCATGGTTCTGCAGGTGGGACGATAGCGGGAATTAAAGCAGCTTTTCCTGAAAAACGTTTGGGTGTTGTTTGGATAGATGCTCATGGTGATTTACATACGCCATATACAACACCTTCGGGAAATATGCATGGAATGCCATTGTCAACGGCTTTAAACATAGACAACAGAGAGGAGCAGGTGAATGAATTGATTCCTGAAGTTGTAGACATGTGGGAGCAATTGAAAAATACTGGGATTAAAGGTGCTAAAATTCATGCTGAAGATTTGGTTTTTATTGGAGTTCGTGATACAGAACCGCAAGAAGACGCATTAATAGAGAGGTTGAATATTACCAATCACAAAGTTGAAGAAGTACGAAGGCAGGGAACTGAAGCAATAATAAAGGCAACATTAGAACAGTTGAAAGAGTGTGATTTAATTTACATTTCGTTTGATGTTGATTCAATGGATCCAGAGATGACTTCTCATGGAACAGGAACGCCTGTTAAAAATGGATTGTCACCAAAAGAAGCAGAAGATTTTTTAAAGGCGTTCGCACAAGAAGATAAAACGATTTGCATTGAGTATGTAGAAGTTAATCCTTGTTTGGACGAGAAAACGAATAAAATGGCGGAAGTCACTTTTGATTTATTGGCGAAAATGACCAATGAATTGGAAAACGAATAAAATGGAGGAAATAATTAAAGATTTGCTTTTATCTAATGCCACTTCAGTTTTTGGAGTGCAGGTTGATGAAAATGCTATACAATTTCAAAAAACGCGTAAAGATGTTGAAGGTGATTTAACATTGGTGATTTTTCCCTTTGTAAAATTATTAAAAACTTCACCGGCTGAAGCAGGTGAGAAAATAGGGCGTTTTTTAAAAGAAAGAATAAAAGAAATCGATTCGTTTGAAGTAATTAGTGGATTTTTAAACTTCACAATTTCAGATAAATTTTGGTTGAAACAATTAAATACGGTTTCAAAAGATGCCAAATTTGGATTTGCAGAACCGAACTCACGTCCCACGCTAATGGTCGAATATTCTTCGCCCAATACAAATAAGCCTCTTCATTTGGGTCATTTGAGAAATAATTTCTTAGGTTATTCGGTTGCCGAAATTTTGAAAGCCAACGGTCACAAAGTGATTAAAACACAAATTATCAATGACCGGGGAATACATATTTGCAAAAGTATGTTGGCATGGGAGAAGTTTTCTCCATTGAATGAAAAAGGGGAACGCGAAACTCCCGCAAATACTGGATTAAAGGGCGATAAGTTAGTTGGAAACTACTATGTTCGATTTGATCAAGAATTTAATAAAGAGGCAAACGAGATTTGCAACGAATGGGAGAAAGGAAATTTTGATAATTTTTCAGAAGATACACACGCTGAATTTAAACGTTTGACGGAATCCAAAACTGGAAAAGACGAAAAAGCTATTGCCGGAATTGACGCCAAGATTAAAGATTTGGCAAAAAACCACACGTCACTTTTACAGGAAGCCAAAGAAATGCTGGTAAAATGGGAAGCACGTGATCCTCAGGTCTATTTGTTGTGGACAACCATGAATAGTTGGGTGTACGATGGGTTTGAGAAGACCTACAAGACGATGGGTGTCGATTTTGATAAGTTGTATTACGAGTCGGACACGTTTTTATTGGGTAAAGATATTGTCACTGAAGGCTTGAAATCCGGTGTTTTCTTTAAAAAAGAAGATGGTTCTGTGTGGATTGATCTTACTGACGAAGGATTGGACGAGAAGTTGGTTTTGCGCTCTGATGGAACAGCCGTTTACATGACGCAAGATGTTGGAACTGCAGTGGATCGATTTGGCGATTATAAAGATTTAAGTGGAATTGTGTATACTGTTGGTAATGAGCAGGATTATCATTTTAAAGTCTTGTTTTTAATTTTGGAAAAACTAGGTTTTAGCTGGTCTGATAACTGCTTTCATCTGTCCTATGGAATGGTTGATTTGCCTTCAGGAAAAATGAAATCACGTGAAGGAACCGTGGTAGATGCCGATGAACTGATGGATGAGGTCGTTAATCAAGCTGAGGCAATGACACAAGAGCGAGGCCACATTGAAGGACTCTCTGAAGATGAGAAAACGGCGTTGTTTCGATTAATTGGAATGGGTGGATTAAAGTATTATTTATTGAAAGTCGATCCTAAAAAGCGAATGATGTTCAATCCTGAAGAGTCGATTGAATTAAACGGAAATACAGGACCGTTCATCCAATACGCCCATGCTCGAATTAAATCGTTGTTGCGAAAAGCTAGATCAATTGGGGCTTTGAAGGAAACAGCAATTTTACCAGAAGAAAAAGAGATTATCAAGCAATTGGTTGAATTTCCGACCGTTGTTGATGAAGCGGCTAAGAACTATTCACCAGCCTTAGTGGCAAATTATTCATTTGAATTGGTCAAATTGTACAACACGTTTTACCAAAGCATTCCAATCTTGATTGAAGAAGATGACGACTTGAAAAATATGCGTCTTGTTCTAAGTGAAAATGTAGCGAAAGTGTTGAAATTAGCGATGCAATTATTAGGGATTGAAGTTCCAGAAAGAATGTAATTTATTGGTTTATGAATTGGGATTGGTTGAATAGAATTTTTCAGTTTTTGCGTTTAACGCATGAACAGGAGGATAGCAAGATTATACATGAAACAATTGAAAAAGGAATCGTTGTTCGTGGTACGAATGTTTGGATTCTTGTCTTTGCCATTTTAATAGCTTCTGTTGGATTGAACATGAATTCAACAGCTGTGATTATTGGAGCGATGCTTATCTCTCCATTGATGGGGCCAATTAATGGAATAGGTTATAGCATTGCAACGTATAATTTCCCATTGTTTCGAAAGTCAATAAAGAATTTTGGTTACTCCACTTTAGCTGCTTTAGTTACTTCAACCATATATTTCATGTTGACGCCAATCAGCACGGAACATGCTGAATTATTGGCTAGAACAAGTCCTACAATTTTTGATGTTTTAATTGCATTATTTGGCGGTTTGGCCGGAATTGTTGCAATTAGTAGTAAGAGTAAAGGAAATGTTATTCCCGGTGTGGCAATCGCAACAGCATTGATGCCACCATTGTGTACTGCTGGGTTTGGACTTTCGATGGGAAATTGGTCGTACTTCTTTGGCGCTTTGTATTTGTTTACAATTAACACTGTTTTTATTGCGTTATCTGCAATGATTGTTTCTCAACTACTAAAGCTTCCGAAACAAACGCATTTGCTTTCCAGAGAAATAAAAAATAAAAATATAGCAATTGGAGTAGCGATTGCATTGACAGTTACACCAAGTCTTTACCTAGGGTATACTTTAGTCGCAAAGGAAAAGTTTAATGGAAAAGCAGTTGACTTCGTGAATAAAGTATCCATTTGGGAAGGTAATTTTTTATTGGAAAACGAAATCAATTCTGAAGCAAAAACCATAGAATTAATCTATGGAGGTAATGAATTTAATGAAAGCGCAAAGGATCGATTAATAGAAAAAGCGAATGATTTAGGATTAACAGACGCTGAAATAACGATAAAACAAGGACTGAAAATCAAGGATTATGAATCGTTGATGAATCGAAATGAAAATAGCAAGTTTAGTCAGTTGAGAGCAGAAATAAATCGCTTAAAAAATGAATTAGACAAAAGTAACTTCCAAGTTGATAGTTTAACAATTATGCCAAGTACAGGTGATTTGTTGTTGAGAGAAATAAAAGCCTTGTTCCCATTAATAGAGACGTGCTCGTATTCCTTAACCAAACAATACAATTCTGAAAATGAACAACCGGAGATAGTGTCGATGGTATTTTTTAGTTCTACTGAGCCAATTGCAGATGCAGACAAGCAAAAAATTAAATTATGGTTAGAGAATCGTTTGCAAACTAAAGCTCTAATTTTAAAATTCTAGTCTAAAAATCGTTCTTGCAAGGTTTTATACACTTTGTGTACAGGTAATCCCATTACATTGTAATAACATCCTTCGATTTTATGGACTGCAATTGCTCCAATCCATTCCTGAATACCGTATGAGCCTGCCTTATCAAAAGGTTTGTAGTTTTCAATGTAAAATTCTATTTCGTTTTTAGATAAGGTAGCAAAATGGACAATTGTTGTTTCAGCAAAACTGATTTTGTCGTTCAATGATTGGATACAAACACCAGTAACGACTTTATGTGATTTCCCTGAAAGGGATTGAAGCATTTGAAAAGCATCGTTATAATCTTTTGGCTTCCCCAGGATCTTATCGTTATTGATAACAACAGTGTCAGAGGTTATCAGTACCTCGTTTTGTTGTAGTTGATCAACCAAAGGTTCCGCTTTTAGTTCCGCTAGAAAAACAGGTACTTTATCCGTTTCCATTTCAGAAGGATAAACCTCATCTACTTCTTTAATTCGCACTTCAAAAGGGAAACCCAAAGATTCAATTAATGATTGTCTTCGTGGAGACTTCGAAGCGAGAATGAGTTTTATTTTAGCCATAAATCATGATTAATCGCCAGTAGACAGGAGTTAACATTCCAAAAATCATAGCGAACTTAATTAAGTGATTAATTGTTCGGTAATGCGCCTTGGTTGATGAGATAACAAGGAGAATAAAGCATAACAATATAAAAAGAGCAGAGATAAAAACGGGAATCATAGAATGAATGGGAATGGACTCGTATGCAATCCAAATAGAAGCTGAAATAATTATTGTTAAGAAAAGGAATATCCCTGCAATCCATTTCGTTTTAGTTATTCCTAGAACGATTGGAACCGTTTTAGCTCTTAGCGTTTTATCGCCTTCAACATCTTCCATGTCTTTTATAATTTCTCGTGCTAAATTCATAACAAACGCAAATCCTGATATGGCAAAGGTTAGGAGCAAAGAGTAATTTGAAATACTTCCATCAGAAAATGGGTAGAAATTGCTTTCTAGTGTATCTGGAGGGTTGATTTCTCGAATATGGAAATAATAATAACCAACCAATAAAGGAACCAAGGCAGTTAAGCCCGCGATTAATAAATTGCCGATGAAAAACTCACGCTTCAAACGTAAGGAATAATACCAAAGTAGGTTGATTGTCAACAAATGTATAAACAGATACCAATACGTTTGTAGCTTCCAGCTCAAGTATACTGCAATCGAGAAAGCGATAAAGTTAATTAACCAATGAGAAAGAATGGCGACTCTTCGTTTAACATGTTTGCCAATAACAACGCGTTCAGGCTTATTGATTAAATCCGCTTTGATATCAAAATAATCATTAATGATATTTCCAGCAGCAGCAATCATTACAGTCGAAAATACCAATAAAAAAAACAGAAATGAGTTTATTCCTAACGATGCTTCAATTTCAAAAACTCCTTCAAAATACCATGCAATTCCGTACATTGAAACTGCAATAATAGCAAGGTTTAACGGACGGATTAACTTGAAAAAATGCATTATTTAGTGGTGATTTTGTACTCTGTTCTTCTGTTTGATTGATGCGCTTTTTCCTTTTCTTTTTCAGTTGCGAGTTGACCAATTTGCTCATCTGTATAAACAGGTTTTGTCGATCCATAACCCATATATGACAATCGTTCTTTTGCAATTCCTTTTTGAATTACATAATCGTAAACTGCCTTTGCCCTGTCATTCGAAAGAATTTTATTCGATTTAGCGTCACCTCTTGAATCTGTATGTCCACCCACTTCGATGTTGATTGTACTATTTTCATTCAGAAAACTCACCAATTTATCCAATTCGACGTATGATTCTTTTCTCAATGTAGATTTTGACAAGTCGAAGAAAACGTTTGCAAGAACAATAGATTGATCCGAACCAGCCAAAGGAACCATTGGAACATCCATGTGAATGGCTTCATTGTTATCTGGATTAATCATGTCAAAATTTTCAGAAAAGAAGGCATAACCTGGATAGGTCACATTTAACGCATATTGCTTGTTTACGGGTAGTGAAACCATGAATTCTCCAGTTAATTTATCCGCTTCAGAATAAATCACTTCTTTGCCAGTCTCTAAATCAATTAATTGGAATTTACCTGGTATTGGACGTTTGGTAACAATGTCATAAACGACACCTTCAAAATAAAGTGTTTTTGTAGGGCGTAACCTTTCAGGCATTTCAAAATAATATATATCTAAATCGCCATATCCTCCCTCTCGGTCTGATGCAAAGAATGCAATTTCACCATCCGGAGAAACCATTAATGAATTTTCATCAAATTGTGTGTTGATTGGATAACCTAAATTCTCTGGTTTTCCCCAATTACCATCTTTGTCCATTCTACAAACGAAAAGATCAGATCCACCCATCCCAATATGTCCACGTGACGCAAAATATAGAGTTTTTCCATCAGGGTGAATAAGAACCGATTCTTCTTCTACTGATGTATTAATGTAATCTGGCAGTCGTTGAGCTGTTCCCCAGTTCCCGTTATCATCCAATTTTGATACAAAAATATCAGAGTTCATCGGTTGGTTTCTTTGACTTACTCTTCGAATAAAATAGAGTGTTCTGCCATCCGCAGAAAGAGATGGCTGTGATTCCCAAACAAATGAGTTTACATTACCAGGAAGATTAATTGGATTCGTCCAATTTGAACCAAGTTTTTTTGTATAAAATAAATCACAACTTCCTTTTCCAGTTCTATTTTCTCCATAATCTTTACCAGTTGCATCAGGACAAGCAACGAATACCAATGAGCGACCATCTGCAGAAATTGTTGGAGCACCTTCATTGTTTACCGTATTCACATTGTTGGGCATCGCTACGGCTGTTTGCCAAATGCCACGATTACTTAATTGTGAAACGAAAAAATCTTCTTGTTCTTTAAACGGACCTTCTACACGACCATCTTTAATTCGACGTGTGAACAAGATGGTTTTTCCATCTACAGTAATCGTAGGGAAATATTCGGGATTATCCGTGTTAATACCAGGTCCAATGTTAATTGGATTAAATGATGTTGGATTTTTAAGGGCGTTTTTGGCGAATTCACAATTCGAACGAATTCGATTCGCTTCATAAACCAATTCTGGGTTTGCATTTCTAAACTGCACGAAAATATCAATATTTCGAATCGCATCGTCGTAATCTCCAACCGCTTGTTGTAAATTGGCAAGGTAAAAATATGTACTTCCTGTACTGGTTTGTTGTGGATTTATCGCTAATGCTTTTTTAAAGTGGTCAATAGCAGGTTGATATTCTCTCAATAATTCGTGAAATTCTCCCGCCATCATGTGTGCTTCCCAAAATTGCGGGTCCTTTTCCAAAGCTTGATTTAAATAATCTATTCCACCTCTATAATTCGGTAACGTTCCACTTGCATCAAGATTGGTTCCTGGTTCGTTTTTACCTTGTTCAAATAGTTTTATTGCTTTTTTATTAGATGAAGAATAGTGCTGTGCTGTGGAGCACGAAGCAAAAAGCAGAATCGAAAGGGTGAAAAATAGATATTTCATATACTTAAGGTATGTTCATTATTTTATGTGTCTGTATCGAAACGCGCCATTTGGGATTGTTCTTTACATAATCGATTATCATTGGCAAAAACCGTTCCTGTTTTGACCATTCGGGTTGAAGATACAATTTACAATTTGAATTTAACTTTTTTGCGTGACCTTCGGCCCATTCAAAATCTGATGGGTGACTAATTACGACTTTTAATTCACTGGCTTTTTCGTATGCTTCATCAACCGGTGCTTTGAATTTTTTAGGTGAAAAGCAGTACCAATCAATCTCACCGATTAAGGGGTAGCAACCGGAAGTTTCAATTGCCGTGTACACGCCAATTGCTTTCAACGAATCAATTAAGTTCGTTAAATTGTACATACAAGGTTCTCCACCTGTTATTACACAAAAGTCAGTGTTCGATTTTTTAACCTCCGTTATTAACGTATCGACAGATTGAATTTGATGTTTGCCTGCATCCCAACTTTCTTTAACATCGCACCAAACACAACCAACATCGCATCCAGCCAAACGAATAAAATAAGCGGCACGACCAGAATAAAAGCCTTCACCTTGAATGGTAAAAAAATGCTCCATAATTGGGTAATCAGAAATCAATTGGCGATTGGATTGAATCATGCATCAAAAGTAGCGAATTATCTAACTCTAAAGGTGATGCAATTCAGAATTATTTTAAGGAATATTCAATAAGGAAGAAATACTTTAATCAATGCTATTAATTTGCTTCAGCACTTGACCAAACATCTTGAAGACGTTCGCGCTCGTATAGAAAGTGGTCTAGCAATAACACATTCTCTATACTTTTACTGCGATTGTATGAATTGATGATTCTTTCGAATGTTTTTTGTATTAATTCTAAAACATTTGAGTTAATCAAAACAACAGATGTGTTTGCGTCAAAATTATAATTTTGATAAACTGAAACAATTTTTTCAATACTTTTCTTTTCATTTTCCGTTGGATGCTTTTTTTGTGTCAATTCGTTTAATAACGGAAGTAAACGTGCACTTAAGTCCACAAAATGACGAAGAATAAAATTAGCTGTATTGATACTGTCTCTTATACACATCTCCGAGCCCACGAGACAGGCAGAAATCT
>CAJXRM010000064.1 GCA_913059205.1 uncultured Flavobacteriales bacterium | reverse complement strand
TACACAGAGTAGATCGTCGGCAGCGTCAGATGTGTATAAGAGACAGGAACAATATTCTCCAACCGTTCAAGAAAAAGCTACAGGTGTAATCTATACCATTCCTGTTGTGTTTCATATTGTACATAACAATGGATCCGAGAACATTAGTGATGCTCAAGTTCAAAATGCATTGGATATTTTGAATCGCGATTATCGACTATTGAACGCTGACGCAAACCAAGTCGCTTCTGCATTTACTGGTATGCCGTCAGATGTTGAGATTGAGTTTCAGTTTGCAACTGTGGCGCCAAACGGAGCCTGTTTCGAAGGTATAACTAGAACCCAATCGTCAATGACCAATAATGGCGCAAATGGTCAAGATCAAATTACAGCGATTATTAATGGAAATAATGTTTACCAAGGTGTTTGGCCGCATAACAAGTATTTAAATATTTATGTAGCGAACAATATTGGTGGGGCAGCAGGTTATACATTTTTACCTAATGGTGGTTCAGCAGCAAATGCTACAAATATGTATTACAATGGAATTTTTGTTTTAGAAAACTATACAGGTTCAATTGGGACAAGCAGTGTGGGTCGAAGCAGAACTTTAACCCATGAAGTTGGACACTGGTTGAATTTACCACATGTTTGGGGTGCAGGAAACTCACCGGGAGATGCGGCAAATTGCAATATAGATGATGGAATTCAAGATACACCAAATACCAGAGGATCAAATTCATGTGCTTTAACGGCAAATACTTGTAACTCTGATGATGCCTATTGGGGAGGACCTATGATTGATAATGTTGAAAATTACATGGATTATTCGTACTGTTCAAAAATGTTCACTCAGGGTCAAGTAGATGAAATGCGTGCTGCCATTGTTAGTAATACTGGAGGAAGAAGTAATATTTGGACAACAACAAACCTACAAAATGTGGGGGTACTTCCAGGAGCTTCGCTTTGTTCAATAGATTTTTCGGCAGATCAAACTGTTTTATGCTCGGGTACAACGGTGACTTTTACACCAAATACAACATCTGGAATTTCAAATTATTCGTGGTCATTTCCAGGTGGAACACCTTCTAGTTCAAACGCTACGAATCCTACTGTAACGTATAATACGGTTGGAAATCATAATGCAACGTTGGTTGTGACAAGCTCAAGCAATGGATTAGATTATACTGAGGCTAAAACAACATATATAACCGTAAATAGCAATTCAACTGTAAATCTACCTATTAATGAAGGTTTTTCCGTTGCTGGAACACCTGCTGGTTGGACTATAGTGAATCAAAATTCCTCTGCAACAACATGGGTAAGGACTACAGCCGCTGGAAATCCTGGAGGGTCTTTCATGTTTGACAATGCAAATTTTGACGATACTGGTGATACAGATGAATTCCAAGTATCAAAATTTAGTACAATTGGAATGAGTTCTTCTCAATTGACATTCGACGTAGCATACGCTCCATACGATGCTGATTATTATGATGGGCTAGAAGTGCTAGTTTCTACCGATTGTGGAACTACTTTTACATCAGTCTATAACAAATCTTATTTGACTTTAGCAACCGCTCCTGCAACTACCAATTTATTCACTCCGACAAGTGGACAATGGAGAAATGAAACAATAGATTTGACGCCTTACGTTGGTCAAAGCTCGGTGCTAGTAGCTTTCAGAAATTTGGCTGGATGGGGTAATCGTTTGTTTGTTGATAATGTTAATATTACAGGAGTTGCATCTGGACCTACATCTAGTTTCAGCGCTTCTTCATCAACTGCATGTACTTCACAAACAGTAACATTTACTGATGCGTCATTTAGTGCAACTTCTTGGAATTGGAACTTTGGAGCTGGAGCTACACCGGCAACGGCAACTGGTGCTGGACCGCATTCTGTGACATATTCGACAGCTGGAACGAAAACTATATCCTTAACAATAAATGGAGGGACTAGTTCTTCAAACCAAAATGTAACAATAAGTGCTATACCAACAACTCCTAGTATTAGTTCTGGAGGCGCAACTACTTTTTGTGCAGGCGGAAATGTTGTTTTAACATCTTCATCTGCGTCAAATAATTTATGGTCGACAGGTGCAACAACCCAATCAATTACGGCAAGTGCAGCTAACTCATATACAGTAACTGTTGGAAGTGCTGGATGTACATCTACGTCGTCAGCGACTGTAGTGACCGTTAATCCATTGCCTACCGTCACATTTAGTTCATTGTCCAACATGTGTAATTATGATGCACCAATTACATTAACTCAAGGAGCTCCGGCTGGCGGAACATATAGCGGAACTGGAGTGAGTGGAGGTCAGTTTAATCCTTCCGTAGCTGGAAATGGAAGTCACATATTGACATATAGTTATACGGATGGAAATAATTGCACAAACACCCAAAATAGAAGCGTTACGGTGGATGGGTGCCTTTCAATTAGCGAAGGAAGTGGAAATGCCTTGAGTGTATATCCTAATCCGTCAAATGGTTTGTTTACTATAAAGAATAATGGTTTTGTATTAAATTCAGTTTCTGTTTATAATCAAATTGGTCAAGTTGTTTACAGAAGAACTGCTGATCAAATTGAAGAAGAAATAAACCTGTTTAACTTTGAAAGCGGCGTATACACAATTCGTGTAAGTCATGAAACAGGTGTTGAGAATATCAGGGTGATCTTGGCGAAATAAGTATATAAATTACATTTAAAAGAGGCTGATTCAAATAGAATCAGCCTCTTTTTTGTTTTTCATATATTATTTTTTGCTTATGCGAGTTCTATAACTACCTACAGAAGTTCTTACATCGACAATATAAATACCGGTATTTAATTCACGTATTGAGAAAGAGTTTGATTGTTCTGTTTGCACCAAATCTCCCATAACATTGAAGATTTGCACTTTTTCTATCGTTCCTTGAGTTTTAAGCGTAATTAAATCACTAGCCGGATTTGGATAAATAGCGAGCTTATTCAATTCAGTTTCGTCTATATTGGCGCTGGAACCATTATCAATAAATTTAATGATCGTTCCCACATCTCCAACAGCGACACCTTCATCGGCGTTAAATAAAGATATTGATTGCAGCCAAGCTGTAGTACCTGTTGATCCTGAAAAATAAGGAGTCCAAGTTACACCACCATTTGTAGTTTTTAAGATTGTTCCTGTGTATCCGCATGCCCAACCTTTTTGGTTATCCGCAAATTTTATGTCTGAAAGTAGGTTTGCTGTATTCGAAGTTTGTGCTGTCCAAGTTGTACCTCCGTCAGTGGTATGCAAAATTGTACCGGCTAATCCACAAGCCCATCCTTCATTTGCATTTATAAAATCAATCCCGTGTAAGGCTTGGTTGGTACCAGATGTTTGATCAGTCCATGTTGCTCCACCATCTGTTGTTTTTTTAATGAATCCAGTATTTCCGGTAACCCAACCAGTTGAGCCAATAAAGTCAACCGCTAGATATGTCAAATTAGTTACTGTTGGAGTATACATATTACCTCCATTCGATGATCTTGCATAGAACTGATCTCCCATCATTATTCCATTTGAGATTCCTTGAAAGTTAATTGTGAATGCGTCATATGGTGCTCCTTGAGATTGAACAGCCCACGTAGCGCCAGCATCCATAGTTGATAAAGCCGTTGCAGAACTACCGCAAGCCCAAACGAATTCCAACCCACCATTTCCAGACGCTCCCCACATTACATCTTCAAGTGTTGCTGTCACTCCAGATGATTGCGATGTCCATGTATTTCCAGCGTCAGTTGTGTTTAATATAGTACCACCAGCGCCAACAGCCCAAACAGTAGTTGAACCAGGTTTAATTGTGGAGCCTTTTAAATTTTGAATTGTACCTGATGTTTGTGTATCGAAAGATACTTGTGCGATCAAAGCAGATGTGCATGTTCCTAATACTAAAGAAAGTAATGTTTTTTTCATGTGAGTGAGTTTTTAAATTTGAGACTAATTTAGATTATAAAGGAACAGGTAGTTTTCAGTTTTTTAGGAACCGCCCATAATTTTCATTAACGGAAAAAAGGAGACCAATTTGGCCTCCTTTTACTAAATAATTAAACTACTTCTTACTCTTTAATAAGTCTTTTTGTAACGGTTCCGTCGTCAGTTTTAATACTCATCAAGTACACACCATTCGTTAAATGCTCAATTGAAAAAGTATTTTGTGTTTCAATTTGAACTATTGCACCTGTAAGGTCAACAATCTGAATAGAGATGATTGCACTATTTGATTCGATTGTTACATTGTTTGTTGCAGGATTTGGGTAGACAGAAAATGAAGGTTGATTGCTTTCGATTAAACTAGCATTGGCCTCTTTAATGCATCTAACACACATGCCGGCGGCCCGCTCAAGGTCGTAAACTCCAGCAAGGGAACCATTAATTGCTAGATAAGAAGAATTTGAAAGATTAACATTACTTGTTTGATAAAATCCGGAAATACCGCCAGGATTAACAATTGTAGCATCTGCAGATGAGCGGAAACCAGCAACAGGTAACCGCAATATTGAATTGAATCCACCTACATAGTCTTGACTGCTCCAAGTAGCGACTTCCGCATTAAATTCAGCAGCAGTTGGTAATCGATACCCACTTGGACAAGGATTGTTAATCCCATTAACACCTTGCCATAAGTTGTCATTTTGTGGATCTTGCCAATCTTTAAATCCACTTTGGTTAAGGATGAAATCTGAATGACCAGGGGTACTTGTATTGCTTAGAGTGCTTGTAGTATTTGATGTCGAAAATTGATGACCATCTGCATTTCTTCCCCATTGGAAGTAATCTCCGTATGATGCAACATCCGTGCTACTTGTTGCAGCCTGACTTGCACCTAAATTTCTATCCATCCAAGTTCTTCCGGTAACCGGATTTGTTACATCAACAACGGTTGTTTGTGCATTTAAGGAAGCAATTGATGAAAGACAAATTATGCCTAGTACTATTTTTTTCATGTTCGTTTTTTTAGATTTGAATCTAAATTAAAACATAAAATAATCAATGTTTTACATTGTTTAGGAATGGTCAAAATAGTTTATTAATAGCATATTATTGAATTAACAAGGCTTCAAATTCTGATTTTTTGTACTTGGACAATTTGGCCAAAAGATCAGATTCGAGTTTAACAGTTAGATCTGATTTTGAATAGTACTTGATGAAACTGACATTAATAATCCAGGATTTGTGGGAACGAATAAAATTCAATTGCTCCGATAATAAACGCTCGAAGTGCTTTAAATTTTTACTCATGATATATTTCTCATCTGTTGTATGAATGCAACTATATGACTCCTGTGCTTCAATCGCAATAATGTCACTAAAGTTGACAACATATTGGTTGCCATTTTTAGTTGCCAAAATACTTTGTATGGAAGAATGACTTAACGTTTCCTTGAGATGTTCGATTCGTACTTTACTCTGTGCTTTATTGAACTTTGATGAAACACGTGACACGGCTTCCTTTAAACGATCTATCTCAATGGGCTTTAAAAGGTAATCCACCGCAGAAACTTCAAAGGCTTTAATGGCATATTGATCATATGCTGTTACAAAAATAATTTCAAAATCAATCTCGGTAAAAAAATCTACAAGTTCATACCCAGCATAATTCGGCATTTCAATATCTAAAAACACCAAATTAGGACTATGCTCCTTGATAGATTCTACCGCTTGTTCAACATTATTACACTTATCCAACAGTACTACTTCAGGGCAGAAACGGCGCAACAAGTTTTCAAGAACATCTCTCGCACTTTCTTCATCATCAACTAGTATGGCATTTATCATATTCACATTTCAAACTTAATTGTTTCGAGCTAAAACAAGCAGAAAGTTTTAGTAACGGTTCGTTTTTCTTTATAAACAGCTAGAATTTATTTTTAATTGGAATTCTTAATGTCACTTTTGTTCCTTCAATTTTATCATTCTTAACGATGTCATCAATAACAAATCCCAATTCTCCTTTAAAATGTACTTTGAGAATATTAAATCGACGTTTAATTGCATTTACTGCGAACGACTCATGATTGGCACGTTTTCTATTCTTAATTTCCAAGGCTTTATCTCTTCCAACTCCATTGTCGCTTATTTCGCAAATCAAAACATTCTTCAGCGAGAATTTAATATCCAATTGTTTGAGCCCTTCTTTGTGCATTAGACCGTGAACAAGGGCATTTTCAATAAACGGTTGAATCAACATAGGGGGAATCATAATGTCCTCGATATCAGAAGTATCGATTGTATAAATTAAGTCTTCCTTAAATCGTAATTTTTCCAGTGACAAATACAATTCAATCAACTTGATTTCTTGTTCAAAATCGATAAAATCTTTGTCCGAATAATTCAACGTTCTTCTCACCAAGTTAGAAAATTTTGTAATGAACGTATAGGAATTATCAATATCACCTTTTAAAACAAGGTCCTGAATCGAATTTAAGGAGTTAAAAATAAAATGAGGATTCATTTGAGACTGGATTGCAGTAAGTCTAGATGCGTTCAACTCATTTATCTGCAGGGCTTTTTTCCGTTGTATTTTAAGTTGTCTCCAGTATATTAAAGAAACAATGAAGATGAAAAAAATGCCTATAAGAGCCAAAAACCAAATGCGCTGATAGAATGGTTCTGAAATACTAAACGAATAGTAAATTGGATTGCTAAATACACCATTGTTTTCGGCTCTGACAACAAAGCGATAATTTCCTGCACCCAAGGCGTTGTAAATGACTTCGTTGTCATCGTATTCATTTACAATCCATTGCTCATTATTTCCTTCTAATTTATAATGATAACGAATGTTTTCTCTGTGCTTTAGAGTAGGGACCTGGATAACGAATTTAAATTTAGATTGGTCACTGGCGAATTGGTTTCTCTTTCCTTTTGTGTTCGTTTTTTTGCCATTTACCAATACGTTCTTCAGTATTAATTTAGGCGCAAGTACAGAGGTTGTTATGTCTGAAATTCTAAAACGTTGAACTCCTCGTGAATGAGCAATCCATAAATTATCACCTTGTAAAGTAAAGTCAATGATCTTATTTGTAGATAAGCCAGAGGATTTATTTAAATAATGCAGAATTTTGCCGTTTAAATCCATAATTACAAATCCAACTTGTGTATTTGCGTATATAGTTGAATTACGAATAAGTAACTTTGTCACAACCAATGATTCATTCTTATGCTTGGGGTAAAACCGACCAATTACTTTACCTTTCTTTAGAATTAAAACACCTTTTTTCCGTGTCGAAATGAATGTTCGATCACCTGTTGACCACAAACTAATTGCATGAATTACTTCATTGTTTAGCGTAACTGAGTGAATTTTTCTTTTAGGATCTAGAAATTTTAATCCATCAAAAGACGAAACGTATAAATAATTTGAATTCTTTTCGTGTTCAACGTTATACATCCTACCATCGATGTGAGCGGCAACTTGAGTTAGTTTTTTAAGCTTGTGATCGTATTCAAATTCATAAAGGCCAACATTCATTGCAGCAATGAAATGCTCGTCATCAACAAACGCGACATCTTTCAGGGAGGCGTTCACAAAAAAAGATTCTACTCCTGTTTTTAGATTTAAAAATGAAAATCCACCATTATCTGATAGTACATAATCTTTACCTGGCCAAACAGAAATCTGTTCAACACCTTTGCTACCTGAAGTCGATATTTCGTTTAACTTTTCGTTTAACCTTAAAATTTTCCCATCTCGTGTTCCTAGAAATAGATCGTTTTTTGTTGATTCAAGTTTGGTGATAAAATATGGATTGAAAAGTGTTTCAACATCGTTCACGGTTAAATCGGGAACAACAATTACTCCTTCGTCAAATGTTGATAGTAGAATATTTCCTTCTTTATCCTTATAAATATCTGAAATGAAAAAATCAGTGAATAATTTGTCTTCAATGTGAATCGATTCTAATTTATTTGGAACTTTTATAACTCCTGAAACATTACTGGCCATCCATAAATGGTCATCAACGCCATAGAAACGTACTTTTTCAACAGATGAATTCCATTTTATATCTGAATTGTAATTTAGAGCCAGCGTCTCTTCATCAATTTGATATACCTTTTTATCAATTGCGTTGATCGCAAAACTCTTTTCATTTACATGGTAAAAATGCAGAACTTCTTGGTCGAAAACTTCGGCTTGACCACCTTTAGTTTCTACTATTTTTAACTTTTTATTGGCGTAAACTAAAAACTTATTTGACCCTGACTGATGAAGAATGGTTTTTTCGTTTTTCAAATTAATAGGGGAAGCGAAGTAGCGTGTTACTCCATAATTTGTTGATTGAATCAATTGATTCTTAGTGTTTAGAATATACACATTTCGGGAAGATGTGATCAACAAATGATTGTCGTGGGTAACGATGATATCGACATCATTTCCAACGTCTGGAATGGTATAAACTAATTTGCATATATTTTTTTTTATTTGAAAAACTTGCTTGTTTAAATTATGGCAATAAATAGTTCCAAATTCGTTCATCACAAAGTGAAAAACTGAACCACCCGACATTTCATTGCATTCTATTTTTTTAAAACTGTATCCATCGTGTTTGAAAATCCCGTGGTCAGTTGCAAAGTAATAATTAAACTCCTTGTCTTGAATTACATCATAAATATCTACACCTTCAAACTCTTTTTCTGCGAACCTAAAATAAGAAGGTTGCTGTGCACACGCCAACCAGGTTAATGCGAGAAAGTTTAAAAGAAGGAATAGCCTAATCATACTTCAAAAATAATCAGTTTGCCTTATGATACCTGGCGAAGTTTATTAATGGACGAATAAAACAAGTAACAGCTAATTTTGGGATATCCCATTTGTTCAAGTACTTTTTTGTATGACTCAATTTGTTTAACATCTTTGTTTTTTTCGAGTCCAGTTTTATAATCAATTAGAATGGTTTCATTCTCTTTTAGTATAATTTTATCAGGAATAACAGTAGTGGTTGAATCAATTAATATTGGTTGTTCATTTATAACATCCTTCTTACCATTGAAAAGTGAAGTGTACGATGTTGATTTGAGTAAGTCAGTTAATTTGTTTATCAATTGATGTGCATTTTTAAAGTCCACTTCTCCCTCCAGAATCGCAGCCTCCACGGCTGGTTGAATATCTTCTATTTTTTCAATGCGACTGATTAACAAATGGAATTGCTTCCCGTATTGTCTCTCGTCACTCAAAAATTCTTTATGCGTCAATTCTTCCTTGTCTTGCAATGCAATGTCCGGAAACCACAGTGTTTCAGTTAAATGTTGGGGATGAAATAATTGAGAATTGTCTTTATTTGAATTTACATTTTCTTTTTTACCACCATCTAGCTCAAGTAATATTTCATTTTCTGTTCCATTTGTTAAATCTTTTAAGGTCTCGTGGAATAGAAAACCGAAGCGTGATTTTTCAGAAAACTCATTCAATATATACAATCTTTCTGCAGGTCGCGTCATGGCAACATAAGTCAAATTCACTCTATCAGTGACAACTTGATCATATTCTTCTTGATAAATTTCTTTGAGCGGTTCTAAAATTTCCGATGAAGTTGGTTTCTTGTAAACGATAAAATCTTCAATTTCTACAAGAAATTCGGAATTAACCTTAATTGTAAAGTCCAAAGAAGGTAAAATAACAACAGGAAATTCTAACCCTTTGGCTTTATGTATTGTCATAATCTGGATGGCGTCCTGAGACAGTGGAATTTGTACAGCTATTTTATCTTTTTTGCGGTCGTATTCTTCCAAGAAACCTGCAAGATGAGGACCTTTTTTTAATTCAAAATCATACACTACATCTGCTAAATGGTGCAAATATGGGTTTTGTAATTCGTTGAGATGCATGATTCGATAGAATCCCTGAACCAAATCATATATACTTTCATACTTAAAGAAGAAATTGGTGTAATTCAAAAAGTACTTTTCGATAAAACTTGATTCATTGAATAAGCGATAATTTTTTCCTTTTGCTGAAGTTTTTTCTTCGATAAACAATTTGTAGTCATCATACGAATCCATTCTTTGTCTAAAAAACAATTCAGCAAATTGTTTTTTGGCACTTTCGTTGGAAGGTTTAAATCGCCATTTTAAATAGGCAATCGTTAACTGAACTTTTAAATTCGAATCAATTAAAAGTGAGTCCGCCGAAACGACTTTGTAACCTTCTTCTGTTAACCCCAATGCCCAATCGTTGCAATCTTTATTCGTTCCTCCAAGTAGACAAATATCACCAAGATTAAAACCATCTGCTTGGCATTCTTGAATCCACTCAATAATTTTTGGAAGAAGCTCCTTGTCTGCTTTCTTTACTTCTCTAGATTGAATTACAACTTTTCCATTCTTTTTTGACTTCGGATTTTGGTGAACTGAATTGTAAAATGAAACTGAAGTTTCGGATAGTTTGTTTTTAAGTTCTTCGAAAAAGGAATTATTGAAATTTACAATGGTCGGACTAGATCGCCAATTATCCTCCAATGTAAATGTTTTACCCATTTGATCAAAAACATCCGATTTGTGAGCTATTTCAGGAATGTTTTCAGGATTGTAAATCTTTGGAAGTTCAACGAATTGCTCAGCCACACCATTTTTAAAACGATAAATAGATTGCTTTGGATCACCAACAATTAAATTTTCATGCCCATATCCGAGCGATTCATGTACTAGCGGAACAAGATTTAGCCATTGTAAGTGCGACGTGTCTTGAAACTCATCCAATAGAAAATGTTTGAATTTTGTTCCAAGTCGTTCATAAATAAATGGTGCATTCTCGTTTTGAATTAGGTTCGAAATCAATGAATTGAATTCAGAAATTAAAATTATTTGTTCTTCCTTTTTTATTGTCTCAAGTGCTTTTGCCATGTATTGCAGCAACGCCATATTGAAAAAGTTATGTAAATACAAGGAAATAACTGCATATTCCTGGATTCTAGAAGTGTAAAAGTCAAGAAACACTCTGATCGGAGCTTTTACTTCTTCTGGAAAAACTTGTTTACTATTCAAAGGTTTATCCAAATTTGTAAGCAACGGTTTTGAAATAAATCTCTCGTCCAGATCGAATGAAGGCGCATGAGCAATTTTTAAAATTCCGTTCATAGTTCCAGATTTTCCCGGCAAAAAATCTTGGTCTAAGTTTGTATCATTCACTGCTCTTAGAATTTCATTCGTAAGCAGTTTGAATTGATCATCAATTACTCTTCGTTGTGCAATCACACTTCCAAATCGATTTAAAGAGAAATCCATCACCATTAAATGCTTGACCTTTGTTGCGTTACGTTCTACGCGTAAAATTTTTCCGAACTCGATTAATTTTCGCCTAAAATTCCAAGACTCACCTTCATCTACCTTGGATTCGGCATATTTCAGTAATAATTTGTTTAGATTAGAATTATTGTCCTTACCCAATTGATTTAGCAGGTCGTCAACAATTTTTTCTATCACTTCAACTTCGTCCATTACAACCTCAAAATCATTGGACAAATCTAGGTCACGACTAAAGGAACGTATTAATCTTAAGTTGAATTTATCGATTGTCATCACGTGAAAATCTTCATATTGATGCAAAATATTGGATAAAACCAATGCACATCGTTTTTCAATTTCGACTTTCGAAATATTGAGATCTTGTGAAATCTCGTTGACCAATTCAATGGCTTTATTATTGAATAAATCAGGCGAACTTATTTCATCTAGTGCTTTAATTATTCGCTCTTTCATTTCTAATGCCGCTTTATTCGTAAACGTCATAGCGATAATGTTTGAAAAAGACTTGGAATGAATATCCGAGATTAATAGTTTCACATATTCCTTAACTAAATGATACGTTTTTCCACTTCCGGCAGATGCGTTATATATTTTCAGTGGTTTGTCTTCGATTTTCACGTGCAATTATTTTTAATAAATATACATACAATGAACAGCTTGCGATTTAAAAAATACCGAAATATTGAATCATCCCAACTTTTTGATCTTTTAAGCGTTATATAAAATGAAGAGTCGCGCTTAATTTTGTAAATTTGAAATATGAGGAATAGTATTAAAATAATTGTTTTGGGATTGATTTTCTTGACTTCATGTAAAGAAAAGGACAAGTTGGAACCCGAAGAGGAAATTATTGGAAATTATGTGAATATAGAAGTGCAACCAGTATATGATACTGAGGATTTGTATTTGGATTCGGTTTACACGACACAAGAAGGATATAAAATTAAATTCACTGATATTAAGTTTTATATGGAAGACATTAAGAATGTTTCCACGCAATTTTCAGATGCTGGATTATTTGATTATCGAACGAGAGGAACTTTGTTATCTCGGGTGCAAGGGAAAGGTTCTAATTATATGAATTTATCGGCTAATATAGGTGTTGGTCCAGCTGTGAATCATAACGACCCTTCTGCTTTTCCGAATTCAAGTATGTTAAATATTATCAATGCAAATGATATGCATTGGAATTGGAGCCCGGGTTATATTTTTCTTAAAATAGAAGGAAAAGCAGATACGATTCCAGATGCAACAACCTCATTGAATCATACGATTGTTTATCATGCTGGATTAGACGTAAATCTACAAACCATATCTTTCACAAACATAACATGGAATAAAGTTGGAAATGAGGAAACTTTTCGGCTTAAATTGGATATGGCTAAATTCCTGAATGGAACACAAACGATTGATGTTAAAGATGAATTTTCAACCCATTCAATGGGAGGACAAGAAGCACTTACTCTCAAGATAATGGAGAATTTTAAAGAAGCGCTGGAACCTTATTAATGAAATATTTGTTACTTATTTTTGTTGGCTTTGTGTTTTTCTTTTCGTGCAAGAAAGATAAAGTTGGTTATGAACCTACACCGTACCAATTAGAAATTCCGTCACATTTTCCAGCAATGCAAATTCCTGAAGACAATCCAATGACCGTTGAGGGTGTAGAGCTTGGGCGATTTCTTTTTTATGAAACCAAATTGAGCGGAGACAACTCAATGTCTTGTGCTACCTGCCATGCGCCCTCAAGTGCTTTTTCAGATCCAAATCAATTTTCTACAGGGATTGAAGGGATTGAAGGTCGAAGAAATTCGATGGCGTTAATTAATCTCGGCTGGAATGATTTCTTTTTCTGGGATGGAAGGGCAAAAACGTTAGAAGAACAAATTTTGTTACCTGTTAAAGATCCAATTGAAATGCATGAAACTTGGCCGCGGGCAATGTCAAAATTAAATGGTGATGTAGATTACCGCAATCGATTTTATAAGGCGTTTGGGACGGATAAAGCAGATTCCAGTCATGCTGCTAAAGCAATCGCCCAATTTTTGCGCACGATGATTTCAGGAAAGTCGAAATTCGATGTCATGTACAAGTTCGAAAACAATATACCTTTATCTGCATCAGAACAGGCAATTTATAGTTCGATTACAGCGAGTGAATGGGGTGGATACGATTTATTTAGAAGTCTAAATGGAGCGGATTGTTTTCACTGCCACAACGGTCCATTAATGCAAGTTAAAAAATTCAGTAACAATGGTTTGGATGCAACTTTTACAGATTTGGGCAGAGGAGAAGTTACTGGAAACTCAAACGATAATGGAAAATTCAAAGTGCCTACCTTAAGAAATATTGAATTTAGCGCGCCCTATATGCATGATGGCAGATTTTCAACCTTGGATGACGTAATTAATCATTATTCTCATTTTATTCAGATTAGTCCAACAATTGACCCTTTAATTGAGTTCGCTGGTCAAGGCGGAGTTCAGTTGGATGCACAAGAAAAAGATTTGATTAAACAATTTTTATTGACCTTGTCAGATGAAGAATTTATAAATAATCCTGCATTTAAAGCGCCATAATGATTATTTTAGTTCTTTTGATATAAGCGATAATAACAGTATGATAGACGAAAGAAGACTTACCACGGAAGAAAAGGCGTTAAAAATTAACCTTACTTCCGATATATATGGTTGCTTTGCGGAGATTGGAGCAGGACAGGAAGTAGCAGCTAACTTTTTTAAAGCAGGTGGAAGTTCTGGAACGATTGCACACACACAATCGGCGTATGACATGAAAGTGTCCGACTCATTGTATGGTGAAGCATCTCGTTATGTTTGTGAAGAAAGGTTAGAAACTATGTTAGCAACTGAATATGCTAATATGGAAAAACGATTACCAAAAAAAATAAAGGAATCTCGATTTTTTGCTTTTTGCAATACAGTTGAGTCCCTGAATTATCACAAGACCAATCAAGGTCAAGGATGGGTTGGAATGCGTTTTCAATTGTCGCTGGATGAAAAACCAAATGAAATTATTTTACATATCAAGCTTCACGACAATAGTCACAAAGCACAGCAGGAAGCAATAGGAATATTAGGGGTTAACCTGATTGATGCCTGTTATTTTCATCATGAAGATTTGGATGATTTTTTAACGAATTTAACGCATCGATTGCCAAGAGATCGTATGGAAATTGATATGATTCGTGTATCAGGACCAGATTTCGACAATATTGATAATCGAATAATTGCATTGAATCTTGTGAAAAGAGGAATTACCGATGCAACAATGTTTGATTTAGGTGGACACGTTTTGCAACCTGCGACGGCGTTATATAAGAAAAATATATTACTTATGCGTGGCCGTTTTCGTCCTGTAACGAAAGTCCATATTGATATGATCGAAAAGGGTAAGGCGCAATTTCTTAAAGAAGAGGGAATAAAGGAAGAAAATGTACAAGTTGTTTTTGAATTGACATTGAAAGATTTAACAGCTGATGGAAAAATTCTAGATAAGGATTTTGTGGATCGCGCTGAATTATTAGGAACACTTGGCTATACAGTAATGATTAGTAATTACCTCAAGCATTATAAAATGGTCGACTATTTATCGACAATTGCGCGAGGTCAGAAAATGGGATTAATTGTAGGTATTTATAACCTCCAAACAATTTTCGATGAACGATATTATGCAAATTTACCAGGTGGACTTTTAGAAGCCTTTGGACGCGGATTTGGTCATGATATCAGCATGTTTGTGTATCCTGCGATTAATGTTGAAACAGGTGATATTTACAATTTGGAGAATTTTAAAGTGAATGATAATTTAAAAGGTCTTCTTCAGTATATGAAGGACAATGACAAATTGGCTTCACTTGAAGGTTATGATTCGAAATTATTACACATAATGTCAGATGACGTGTTATCAAAAATTAACGCTGACGTTTCAAGTTGGGAAGATGACGTGCCTACAGAAGTTGTTAAAGCAATTAAATTCTACGAATTATTCAGTTACATGAACAAGGAAATTGCTCAATCCTAAAACACCATGCCTCACATCAAAAATGCGTTAATTCGCTATCGTATTATTGATAAATGCATCCGCAATAAATACAATCCCTACCCGAGCAAAAGAGATTTAAGAGAGGCATGTGAAGAGTCATTGTTTGGTAGTGTTGACGGTGAACATATTTGTGATTCGACTATAGAGAAGGATTTGTTCTCTATGAGAATGGAACACGATGCACCAATAAAATACAGTAAAGCAAATCGAGGTTACTTTTATGAAGACCCCGATTTTTCAATCAATGATATTCCGTTAACAGAAAATGATCTAGAGGCAATTAGCTTTGCTGCAAAAACACTGATGCAATTTAAGGATGTTGAAATGTTTAAACAATTCGGCAGTGCGATTGATAAAATTGTAGACCGTGTTGCTGTATCGCAAACTGAGGAAGCGGAACAGTTTATTCAATTCGAATCAACTGCGTCAGATGGAGGAAGCGAGTTTCTTTCTCCATTGCTAGAAGCGATAAAGCTAAAAGTTTGGGTTGAATTTGAATATGCGAGCTTCGTGAGCGGTCAATTAAAGCCAAGAAGAGTTATTCCTTTGTTATTAAAGCAATATTCAAATCGCTGGTATTTGATTTCGTTTGACGAAAGCAAAAAAGACTATATAACATATGCTCTTGATCGTATTGAAGAGTTAACAGTTACGAAAATTAAGTCTTCGGAATTAATTGATTTTAAACCAGACAATTATTTTAAACATGCTATTGGAATTACAAGTGGAAATACACCACCTGAAAAAATTAGCTTGCGGGTTACACCTATTGCCGCAAAATATCTAGATTCACTTCCTTTTCATTCGTCTCAGAAAGTATCTAAAATGGGAGATGATTTCGTGGAGTTCTCTTTATTTGTAAATGTTTCTGAAGAATTAATTCGAGCGATACTAAGTTATGGGGGAGAAATAAAAGTTCTAGAACCAAAAACGCTGAAGAATGAACTTCAGCGTCGTGCAAAAAAAATATTGGAAAATTAAACTCCAAATTGCGACAGATGATGGTCTAAATGCTTGTAAAACATATTGTTCCATTCGTCTTTTGTTAACATTCCAAAGGAGTGAGATTCTATTTTAACGAAATGATCAGGACCTAGTTCTTGTGTACGTTTTAGGTAATTAATTAATTGTTCCTTCTCAGTTTCAAAATCTTTTTGACTCGTAATTTTGAAATCAGGCGAAGTCATTCCATTTTTTTTATACGGCTTCTCATTTGTAACCATCGGTTTGATTAGTTTTTTAACAAGAAATGCTTTAAAACCTTTTGGCTTTTTATACGTGTTATCATAGATATACTTGTACGTCACAGCGCAGTGTGCAAGCATTTGCCCAACACTCATTTTTCCCCAAACAGGCTGCGTTTCTGCAGTTAATTGTTCAATTCGACCAATCATTTCATCAGTGATTTCTTTTGTAAAAATGTCTTTCATTTCTTAAGTTTTTAGATATAATTTTTATTTAAACATATACGCTTCTTTCACGAGTAACCAAAACTTACTCCACTCCCATGTGTCTCCAAAAAAACAGGTATCAAACCTACGGAAAAGGATTAAATTATAGCTTACAAATGTGATTATTAATAGAATAATGAGCAATTTAACCCAAAAACGATAGTTTTTAAAAGTACTTAAAAGGTAGCCTATTGGAAACATAATTAAAGGTAAGTATTCAACCATTGGTCTTTTACCAAAGTTGCATCCTCCAAAATTCACCAAATGCCATGAGGCGCACATATAGCTACTAATTAAAAACACCGCCAACACTAAAACTGCATTTTTTTGTTTTCTAAATATCATTACAATACTAAAATAAATAGACAGGAGGGCGATAGGTGTATAGGTAAAGAATCCGCTATGAGGAGAAAACCAATTATTAATTAATCTTGGCTTATACCAATTGGTAAAACCTTCTTCTCCATAAGTATAAGGTAGAAATTGACCGTATGCAAAATTCCAATACAGCATCTGCGGAATTAGTATTATAAGATATATGCCAAGACCAATTGCAATATTTTTTCTTTGAAGCACCATTTTCAAATTACTTTTAAGACTTGACATATTATCTACATCAAGAAATAAGACAAACACACCGAATAGAATGTTTGTGGGTCGAATTAAAACAGCAAGCGCAAACGGGATGGCAAAAAGTAAAAAATGTTTGGTTTGCTTTGTCTCGTAAAAAGTCTTTATTCCATACAACAGAATGGAGAACAATGAAAATGAATAGAGGTGGCTCATTAGAGTTTCGTCAATTGAGTAGTAATAAAGGTTTGTTCCGAAAAACACGATCATCACAGTTAAAAAGGAAACGCTTTTTGAAAAATAAAATTTAAAGAACTTGTTTAAATAGAAAAGTCCGAGAGTGATGTAAAAGGCAGCACCAATATTTATAAAAAAGAGGTAGTAATTGGAATAAGGATGTTCATTAATTGAGAAAAAATAGGCGATTAATGCACCTAGGGCATAGAAAGGAGACAAAAGTAAAGATAAACCATACGTAAATTTTGTGATGATTTTATTTTTCTTTTTGTCCAGAATAAATCCATTTCCACGTTCTACTTGAAAGTTTTCGGTGTAGTTTTCGGCTTCAAATCCCATATGAAAAACTGCAGGTAAAAACATGTAGTAACCGGCCTTATCGGCACAAATTTCACAATTGAAATTTGTGATTTTAGTCTGTCTAGATTCTATTAAAATTAGAGTTATGAAAAACAATAAAATATACGTTAGTCTATTAACAGTGAAATAGTTGAGCAAAATGGTAAGTCTGTTTTTCATAAATCCACATGTGCGTTTTTCAGTTCGAAAATTTTCACTCCTTCGAATTCACCAATTGGTTGACTCAGGAATGGTTTCAAAAAGTCTTTAGATAAAAAGGAATCATCTAAAATAAAAAGGTATTTGGCTCCTTTTTTTATTAAGTCATTAATATCGTTTGTGTTCGAATAATTCATGAAATTTGTCCATCCTTTTCTATCTATAAGATAGAGAGTGGTATTGAACGATTCATCTGGAAATACAACTACCTTATCTTTTTGTCCAATATTTAATCTTTTCAATTCCGGATCAATTTTCGTTAATCGATAAAGATTGGATGTATTGTTCCAATTGTACCATTCCATTTCGTTTAATAGAGTTGGATTATCAATAAAGGCATGATTGGCAAAGTGATTATGTCCTTTTAACTGAACAAACGATATACAATAGATGCTGTCTCTTATACACATCTGACGCTGCCGACGATCTACTCTGTGTA
>CAJXRM010000063.1 GCA_913059205.1 uncultured Flavobacteriales bacterium | reverse complement strand
GCTCGGAGATGTGTATAAGAGACAGTTATTATCTTCAGCAAATCGAGCAAGTCAAAGCAGACAAAAAGGATTTGCAACTCAATATCGAAAAGTATGCAAGAGAGCATTACTTCATGAAAAAAGACAACGAAGATGTTTTCATTTTCGAAGAAAAAACAGAAGAATAATTGGCTTCTGATATATTGAATACTCTGTAACAGAGTATTAGATTACAAATTATATTTTAACTCATAAAAAAATAAAGATGGCAGTTTTAGTAGGAAAAGATTCCAAAATTATCGTTCAAGGTTTTACTGGAAAAGAAGGTACATTTCATGCTGGTCAGATGATCGAATATGGAACACCTGTAGTAGGTGGGGTGACTCCTGGAAAAGGAGGAACTACTCATTTGGACCGTCCAGTTTTTAATACAGTTGCAGATGCAGTTGAAAAAGCGGGAGCTGATACTTCTATTATTTTTGTGCCGCCAGCATTTGCTGCTGATGCAATTATGGAAGCTGCTGATGCTGGAATCAAAGTGATCATTTGTATCACAGAAGGTATTCCTGTTCAAGATATGGTAAAAGTGAATGCTTTTCTTTCTACTAAAGATTGCCGAATGGTGGGACCAAACTGTCCAGGTGTGATGACTCCAGGCGAAGCGAAAGTTGGAATTATGCCAGGATTTATACATAATCCAGGACGTATCGGAATCGTTTCTCGATCAGGTACATTGACTTACGAGGCGGTTGATCAAATCACAAAAGCTGGATTAGGACAATCAACTTGTATCGGAATCGGTGGTGATCCAATTATCGGAACAACGACTCAACAAGCTGTTCAATTATTGATGGAAGATCCTGATACAGATGCTATCGTGATGATCGGAGAGATTGGAGGAAGCATGGAAGCGGATGCTGCGAACTGGATCAAATCTCATGGTACAAAACCAGTTGTTGGTTTTATCGCAGGACAAACTGCACCTGCAGGTCGTACAATGGGACATGCTGGAGCAATTGTAGGAGGAGCCGATGATACTGCACAAGCAAAAATGGCCATTTTAGCTGAAAACGGAATTCATGTTGTTGAATCTCCTGCTAAAATTGGTGAAATGATCGCTAAAGTTTTAAAAAAGTAAATTAAATTAGAAATTAAATTAAAGTTTAACTAAAAACAATTAAAATGAAAAAAGTTTTATTATTTGTTGCTGCGGCAGCGTTAGTATCTGGAACAATGGTTTCTTGTGGAAAGTCTACTAAAGGAAAAATGGATGGTGCATGGACTGTTGGAACAATGACACAAACAAGTACTAATTCAAGTGGAGGTTCTTCGAGTACTGAAGTAATGACAATTGACGGTACTACAGTTACTCAGTCTTCTACTAGTGGAGGTTCTACAAATACTCAAACTGGTACAGTAAATGAAGCTTCTTGGACTATCAAGAAAGATGGTACTTGGGAAAGAACAATTAACATGACTTTCGCTGGAACAGGATATTCTAACACAATGATCATGACTTCTTCAGGAAACTGGGATTTCGCTGCTGGTGTTGGTGAATTCAAGAAAAACGAAAGAGTTATTTTCAGTACATTATCTGATACTCAGACTCAATCTAGTACAATTGGTGGTTCAACTACTACGTCAACATCTACAAGTACATACTTAGATGGTGAGCAAGCTGAAACTTACACAATTACTGAGTCAAAAGGGAAGTCTTTGAAAATGGAGTCTAAAGGATCAAACACGTATTCTTCAGGAGGTTCTTCAAGCACTGAAACTAGAGATATGACAGTTGAAATGTCTTTATAATCGATAGAGATTAAATAAAAAAACCGTCCCGTTTTAAACGGGACGGTTTTTTTTATGTCTTTACTTTGATTATGATCTTTTCACAACCCAAGAGGCAGATATCTCTTTAGAAGCATATTCGTTATTTGCGTCTTCGATAATAGCGTCCCAAATTTGATTTATTCCATGTGTTAAAACTTCCTCTTCTTCTTGCATTTTAGAATACATTATCTTCGGGTCTTCAAAATAATGCTTGACGAAATTTGTATCGAAATCTCCAGAGACAAATGCATCATGTTTCAATACATATTTCCCAAAATCAAGAGTTGTTTTTAATCCAGATATTTGATATTCATCAATTGCTTTTATTGTTCTACGAATAGCAGATTTACGGTCTTTTCCCCATACAACCAATTTCGCAATCATTGGATCATAATAAATAGGAATATCCATTCCTTCCGTAAATGCATCGTCAACACGCACACTTTCTCCTGATGGAACACGGTAGCGTTTCAAATTTCCGATATCTGGTGTAAAGCCATTTAATGTGTCTTCTGCATATACACGAACTTCAATGGCGTGACCGTTGATTTTTAGTTCTTCTTGTTGCAGTGGTAGGTTTTCACCTCTTGCAACGCGAATTTGCCATTCAACCAAGTCAAGACCAGTAATTTCTTCGGTTACTGGGTGTTCAACTTGCAAACGTGTGTTCATCTCTAAAAAGTAAAACTTTAAATCAGCATCAATTAAAAACTCTACTGTTCCAGCTCCAGAATAATTACAAGCCTTACAGACATTTACAGCTGCTTCGCCCATTTCTTTTCTAAGTTCTGGAGTTAATACAGCACTTGGTGCTTCTTCAATTACTTTTTGATGACGACGTTGAATTGAACATTCGCGTTCAAATAAATAAACAGTATTTCCTTGATTATCTGCGAAAACCTGAATCTCAATGTGTCTCGGTTTGGTTACGAATTTTTCAACAAAACACGCATCATTGCCAAATGATGAACGCGCTTCATTTTGAGCTAATTTCATCTGAGACTCGAGGTCTTCAGCTCGCTCAACTAATCGCATTCCTTTTCCACCTCCTCCGGCTGAAGCTTTAATTAATACAGGATATCCAATTTGGTCAGCAATCGATTTAGCTTCATTAACATCTGTAATTGCTCTATCAACTCCAGGTACCAACGGAACCCCAAAATCCTTCACAGCTTGTTTCGCGCTGAGTTTATCACCCATTACTTCCATTGCCTCGGGTGAAGGTCCAATGAATGTAATGCCGGCATTTTTAACTTTTCGTGCAAACTCTGCATTTTCAGAGAGAAAACCATAGCCAGGATGAATGCCATCCACGCCAAATTTTTTGCAATAATCCAAAATGACATCTTGTTTTAAATAGCTTTCAGATGATGGGCTCTCACCAACATAAACAGCTTCATCTGCCTCAAGAACATGTGGTGAATTGGCATCTGCATCGGAATAAATTGCGACACTTTTAATGTCCATTTTTTTCAATGTTCTAATTACTCTTCTCGCAATTTCTCCTCGATTAGCTATCAATACTTTTTTCATCGAACTATCATTTTTTGGCTTAATTGCGAAGATAATAACATTATTTAATGTTGATTCAATCTAGAATTAAAATTCAATAGATAATGGTACGATCTGATTTCATTCAATTTTAGTGGAGTGTTAATCTTCCAATTTACCTTCTTGCTTAATAGAAGATTTCGGCACAGGAACTTGCTTTCGCTTTCGTTTAATTGGATAGCGTTTGTTTTTTTTCTTTCTGAAAATATCCAAGAAATACTGAATTGCTTTAAAGTCATTTATCGTGCTAAAATCTTCCTTATAATACAGTCCAATTCCTTGGGTGAAATTACCTTGCTTGGCAGATTGGACAGTAGATTTATCATTCGATTCATTGAAAATATTAATTCTAAATGTTCCGGTTTGATTTAATAGGTACTCAAGATTAACATCTCCAATTAATGAACTTTGACTTGTTTCATCTGCTTTTTGATTTTCAACTCCAAAACTTCCAGAAAGAATTAATCGATCATCAAGAAATCCTTTGGAAATTCCAAATTCATAGCTGTCATTTCCAGACAATTGATCCGAGTTCATATTGACATTTAACTTGTAATCCGTTGAAACTTTCGCTAGCATGGCATTAATTTGATTTGAGACTAGGTCCAATGCTGCACTGCTTGTATTACCTGTTTGACCTGCCAAAGGCTGAAAACTTTTCCAAAGTAGTAACGAGAAGAATTGGCGATTTAATTCGTCTGGATCATTTTTTATACGTGTAATAATTGATTTTTCAGCTTCGCTGGCTCTAGGAGCTTCAATGTTAAAGTTGATTGAAGGTTTCAATAGTGACTCTTTCAATTCTAAATAACATAAAATTTCTTGATGCGATGCGCCTGATGTGAAGTTATCGCCTGTAACGGCTGATACATTTGCATTTACTTTATAATATGTACTTAAATTTAGTACAGCGTCATATGGATCTCCTGTCCAACTGACACTGCCTCCTTCGGCTATGTAGAATTTTTGTTTTATAATTCCCATTGCGAAATCATATACTCCATTGGTTACTGAATAAACACCATTCATGGTTACGTCTCCCAAATTATCCAATCGAATGGCCATGTCACCATACCCTCTAGCGGTAATTATATCTCCCAAATCTTCATTGAAAATAATTTTCACTTCTGCGTCGGGTGTGATTTTAAAGTTCAAATCTAAATCAACACCTGTAAAGTCAATTTTAGGTTCTAGAGTTTTTACAATTGAATCCTTGTTTAAAAATACAATGAAATTGTCCTTGTCATCAATTTCCCCAACACCATACATTGGTATGTTGATTTTTGTTCCTTTTTGAGTTTCTAGGTTGACAGTGACTTCGATATTATCTGTATAACCAAAAACATTTACGGTTCCTGTCGCGTAGCCTTTTCCATAATAAATATCACCATTTCGATAGGCTGTGTTCATCACTAAAAAACGATCCAAAGGGATTACTTTCCACGGATTAAGAGGATCTCGATTAATGGCGTCATCTTCTAAATCAAATTGAAGGTCAAAATTGAAATCTTTAAAATTATCATGATAAACAGAGCCTACGATACTTCCAGCGTTACCATCTTCATCGTATATTGGAATACCGTTAATATAGAATCCGTCTTCATCAACAACGATTTCTCCATCAATTCCGTAATGAGCTCCTGTAATATCCAACTTCGCTGATGCTGCAACAAGTTTAATTGAGCCGTTTAATTTTGGTTCGTCAATTGAACCTTTTACTTTAAGCGTTCCGTAGAGTAGTCCTTTAATATCTGTTAAAACGTCAGGATCCATAAATGCATTCGCGAACTGGATATCTGTGTAATTGAAAAATAAATTAAAATCAAGATTCTCTTCTTTTCTTAAGGGGAAATAGTTTCCGGTAAAATCAAAAGTTTCTTGGTTTTTGAATAATAGATTTCCATCTAAGACAACACTTTCAGTCGGTTTGTTCCATTTTGAACTTACTGAAACATTTCCTACTTGATATTGTTTAACCATTAGATCGGAAACTTCAGCATCACCGAAATACTGAAAATTATAAAAAGGATTTGAAATTGCACCATGTGCGTTAAGCAGACCTGCAATTGGCACATCCGATACAATACTTGAAATTTCATTTAAATCAAGTTTATCTATTTTAAAATTCAACTTTTGGTCATCATTTTTAGAGAAAGCTCCATTTAAATAGATAGATTGATCACCGCGCAATAGTTTGAAATTTGAAACTTCAATTGTATCTCGATTAATTTCAAACTTGGAAGCGTTGGCAATTTCCCATTTGTAATCTTTAATTGTAAAATAAGATGGTTCAATAATGAAGCTATAATGATAAATATCCCTTACTTCAGTTTCCCAATGAATTGCCGATGCGGTTGAAGAGTTTGGGTCCCACGTTAAATTTGAGGAAATCTGTCCATTGAGTCGTTCAGCGATTAATTTAACTTCATTGAAATAAATTGAATCTTTAAGTGTCAATTGATTTACGTCAATTGTGCTTGACGCATTGTTTGCGTTAAATATGTTTTTCGATTCTACATCAGTAAATGTAAAATCTTGAAAAGTCACTTTTGGTGAGTTAAAATCTAACGAAACATCAAATGAATTACCATAATAATGTCCTTTTATAGTAGTTGAGTTAGCAATCCGGAGGTCTGGATAAAAAATCGCGAAAATTGAATTTGTATTGTTTAATGAAATTGAGTAATCAAAATTGTTTTTATCGAATTCTGGGACAGGTTTAAGTGCGATATTTTTAAAAAATCCAGGAAAAAGTGAATTGCCCTTTTTTGCCAATTGAGAAATGATGGTGGTTGCATCAAGTTTACCTTTAATAGAAGCGTTAAGTACGTCACTCACAACGGTAAATTCATCAAATGCGTTGGACCGTGTGATAAGTAGATCTAGTTTTGGAACATCAACTTTCTTATTTCCTTCTTCAAAAATAAAATGGTCTACAGAAACGGACCCTCTAAAGTCGTTTGGATTTCTACCTTTTAAATCAATATTAAATATGGATGACATTTTAATATCTTTATCTGATAAATTTAGTTTTTCAAGTAGGGCTTCTTCGATGTCAACTGTGAATAATAAATGTAAATCGTCTTTAAAGCTTATTGTGCCTTCGTATTCCATTTCAAGATTGTCATCTTTTACATCAATTTTCCCTACAAATACATCATCGATTAATGAGCCTTCGACAATTGTAATATTGGAATAAGGATAATCCAGGTATCCAAGCGTATTAACATTGCCTTCAATTGCATTAAAATGGATGTCAGAAGTTGAAAATGCTTCTCCCGATAAAAAGAACGTACCGTCAATTTCTCCAATGTCTTTTGATGCTAGCAGTGCACCAAGATTGAACCGTTCGATTTTGACATCATATTCACTGGCACCAGATTTTTCAAATAAATAAGATCCATTTTTAGAGTTTTCAGTAAACATAATACCGTTGTCCATTCGAACGCTTCCGAGAGAAGTTTTAATTATGTCTGATGCAACTACGAATTGAGAAGTGAAGCCATCAAGGCGGATGTCTTCAGCTTCAAAATGTCCTAAACGTGCTACAACTTTGTCAATTGGAATGTAATTCATTCCACTGATTTTTGGCATTTTAAGTTTTTTCAATTCATCGACATCAATATAAACGTAATCCAGTTTTTCATGTAGAAATGAAGCGTGAACATTTCTATAATCCGGAATGTTGATCGTGCCCTTTAGTTGACTTTTTTTACCGATTTTTAGGTCGAAATCTGTAAGGCGAAGATTTTTAGAAAATTTGGTAATAGCTGTGGTCAACTGAACGGTGTCTTCCATTCCATCTAAAATATATGCGAACAATGCGGCTTCTTTTAGCGAAACAGAACTTCTGTCTATTTTTGCGTCAAAACGAACACTATCAACAAAAGTTTTTACATCTTCATAACCGGTTGTAAGCATGTTGAATTTTTTAGATTCAATACTTGAGCCAGGAGATTTTATTTTTAAATTGGAAAGAAATATTCCATCTCTCGAAACCAATGATTTCGTAACTAATCTATCTAGTTGAAAACCTGATTTTTCACGGCAGTTCATTTGTGCAATATCGCCAGTAAAAACTAAACCGTCCATTTTAAAGTTTTTTACTAAAAGGTTTATTTCAGTTGCATCTATGTGAAAATAATCAACACCCTGCGTTCTTCTTTCCTTGCGATTATCATCGTATTTGAAGGATGTGTTTTTGACTGAAACTTGATCTGCGTATAGGTGAACAGTTTTTTTCTTTTTTTTCTTTTTTGAACCGAAATAATCCTTTAAAAATTGATAATTAAAATCTCCTTTTTCATTCCTTGATAATTGAATTGTCGCGTCTTCAATATCTACGTTTTTCAGGTGAAACTTTATTTTGGATAAATTCCAATCTTTAACACCAATATAAATTGTCTTTGCAGCTAACAATGTGTCACCCACTTTATCTTTCAATATTACTCCGTCAATGGCAACCTCATCGAGAAAAATTATCGCTACCTGGTCGATTTTAATTTCTGTCCCCAGTTCTTTAGAAAGGTAAGCAGTGGCTTTTTTTGCGAGATACGTTTGAAAAGTTGAAGTTCGAATTAAAAAGGCAAAAAGAATAATAAAAATCAATGTCCATTCCAAAAGATGTCCAATTGATTGTCGTATTATTTTCAGTAATTTTGCCATTCGATACAAACTTAAACATTGTGCGTCAAAAAGAAACAATAATTCTTGCCATTGAGTCTTCCTGTGATGATACTTCTGCAGCTATCCTCAAAAATAACTCCATTTTATCGAATTTTATTGCAGGACAAGAGATTCATAGACAATATGGTGGTGTTGTACCAGAACTTGCAAGCCGCGCACACCTGCAAAACATTGTGCCTGTTGTGAATGAGGCTATAAAAAAGGCAGGTGTTAAAAAATCAGAAATTGACGCAATCGCTTTTACCAAAGGCCCAGGACTATTAGGTTCGCTGGTCGTTGGAACATCTTTTGCTAAATCGTTGGCTTTAGCACTGGATGTCCCTTTGATTGATGTAAATCACATGTATGGTCATGTACTTGCTCATTTTATCGATGATGGTGACAAGACCAAACCAAGTTTACCTTTCTTGTGCTTAACGGTATCTGGAGGCCATACTCAAATAGTCCTAGTGAAAGAACATTTGGATATGGAGATAATTGGAACAACTATAGATGATGCTGCAGGAGAAGCATTCGATAAAGCGGCAAAAATGCTGGGATTTCCTTATCCAGGAGGACCGTTAATTGATAAACACGCTAAAGAAGGTGATCCTAATCGGTTCGAATTTGCAAAACCAAAAGTTGCTGGTTATAATTTTAGCTTTAGCGGATTAAAAACGTCAATCCTATATTTTATTCAAAACCAGGAAAAAATCAATCCGAATTTTGTTAAGGACAACTTGAACGATTTATGCGCATCGATTCAAAAGACAATTGTGGAGATTTTATTGTCTCAACTGGCGTTAGTTGCTAAGGAGTATGATATCAGAGATATAGCGATTGCTGGAGGAGTTTCCGCGAACAGTGAATTAAGGTTGAAAATCCAAGAATTAGGAATTAAAAAAGGGTGGAATACGTTTATACCAAGATTTGAGTATTGCACGGACAATGCAGCAATGATTGCGATTACTGCTAAGTTTATGTATGATAAACAGCAATTTACAAATCAAAGTGTAACCGCACAAGCACGAATGCCGTTTAAGGCTTAAGACGGAATTAACTCGAATAATTTTTTTGATTTTCTTGCTAAACCTGTTTATTATTATTACTTTAAACTTTTCATCCTAATTATTTATACTATGCAAGCGATTATGAACTCAACACTCGTCGAGAAAGAATTGATCAGCTCATTATCTTTCAAATCTAAGGACAAAGTAAAGCAACATCCACAATTGCTCGAACAAATCAAGGAAGCTACTAGATTGGGGAATGGCTACCATAGCAAGGTATCAATCTATTTTTATGATGATGAAGGCCTTAAAAGAGTGAACACAACAATTTGGGCTGATGGTGCCAAGTACATTTGTTTAAAAGGTGGTATTTGGTTGCCAATTGATCGAATAGTGGAAATTAAAGTTTAATAATAAAGTGTTATTTTTTATTAAATGGTTTCCTGATTTTATGAGTTGGGATTACAAGGATTTCTATATTTAACTCACGTTTTTTTAATTCTGATTTATTAGCTTTGAGATTCTCTTATTTAAAGCTATGTTAAAAACATTTTTTCTAATTCTTTTCGTATCAATTTCGATTTTATCTTTTTCTCAGGAGAAAGTTACTTGGTCGTATCACTATGACTTGAACACTCAAGAAATTGTTTTAGATGCTGAAATAGCTGATGGCTGGCATTTATATAGTCAAGTTATTAACGAAGGGATTGGACCTGTACCTACTTCATTTACATACAATGAAAATACGGCAATCAAACTTATTGGAAAGACCATAGAACCCGAATCCATTCGTGAATATGATGAGAATTTTGAGGGTGAATTGAATTTTTTTAAAGAAAAAGTATCTTTCAGGCAAAAGATAGATGTTTTGTCTTCAACATCTATTAAGGGAGTTATTACGTATATGACATGTAATGATACAATGTGTTTACCTCCAAAAGATGTAGAATTTGTAATCGCAATAAATAAATAAAATAAAAGTCAATGAATATTCGTCTATTAAGTTTGGTCTTTATGCTAGTAGCTACTTTTTTTACAAAAAATGCAGTTGCTCAGCTTGAATTTCCAGAAGATAAAGTAAGTTGGTCATTTTCTGTTGAGCAAAATGGAGATGAAGCAACAGTAATCGGCAAAATAACGATGGTAAAACATTGGCATATTTATGCAGCTTACTTACCAAAAGGAAGTTTTTTAATTCCAACTGCGGTTGATTTAACACCTTCATCTAATTTCAAGATGATTGGGAAATTAATAGAGCCAAAGCCTGTTTTTGAGCACGACGATATCACAGATGAAGATTTGTACTATCACTCGAACACGATTTATTTAAAACAAAAAATAAAAATCACATCCGAAAAAGATTTCACATTAAAAGGGAAGTTTTCATTCCAAACTTGTGATGATTCACATTGCTTGCCACCACATGAAGTAGACTTTTCAGTTAAAGTGAAAGGGGTGAAAGCAGAAACTTCGGAGGTGACACCTGTTGTTAATAAGAAAGATACAGTTATTGAAAATACTGATCCAAATGAAACGACAGCAATTAAAACTGAACCAAAAACTGATTCAAAAAAAGCATCAGATGAAGAGCCCAAAGAAGAAGAAGCATCTTTATGGGGAGTGTTTTTCGCTGCCTTTCTTAGCGGATTTATCGCTTTAATTATGCCTTGTGTTTTCCCGATGATTCCAATGACAGTTAGCTTTTTTACTAAGAGAAGTAAGAACAAAGCGGATGGAATTAAAAATGCAATGATTTATGGTGGGTCTATTGTTTTGATTCACGTAATTCTTGGAGGAATTGTTGTAATTACTGGAGCGGGAGAATTGTTGAACGAACTTTCGACGAATGTATACTTTAATATATTCTTCTTCTTGATGTTATTTGTGTTTGGATTATCATTTTTAGGTGCATTTGAAATTCAATTGCCTGCGTCGTGGGTGAACAAGGCGGATTCAAAGGCAGATAAAGGTGGAGTTGTTGGAATTTTCTTCATGGCTTTGGTTTTGTCTCTTGCTTCATTTTCTTGTACAGGACCAATATTAGGAAGTTTATTAGGTGGACTTTCAAGTTACGGTGGCGGTTCAGCTCTAATGGTTGGAATGTTTGCGTTTGGTCTTGCGCTAGCTCTTCCATTTATGCTTTTTTCAATATTCCCGGCTTGGTTAAACTCAATGCCTAGTTCTGGAGGATGGCTGAATGTGGTGAAAGTGTTTTTGGGATTCTTAGAAATAGCATTTGCCTTCAAGTTTTTATCTACTGCTGATACAACTATGCAATGGCATTTGTTGGAAAGAGAGATTTTTATTTCAATTTGGATTGCGGTTTTCGGTACATTAACCCTATACATGTTCGGCAAAATTCAATTGCCGCATGACAGTCCTGTTTCAAAATTGTCTGTTGGCCGTTCAATGATGGGGACGTTAGTTCTTGCGTTCACCATTTATTTAATTCCAGGATTGTGGGGAGCACCCCTGAAAGTTGTAAATGCGTTTTTACCCCCGGATTTTTATGCTGAATCTCCAGGAGGATTAGGGGGAGGATCAAATCATTCTTCCGGAAATTCTATAGAGCATGTCGACGGTATGCACGAAGGTCCACAAGGAATTATGGCATTCAACGATTACGACAAAGCGTTGGCTTACGCAAAGAAAGTAAACAAACCGTTGTTCGTTGATTTTACTGGTTGGGGATGTGTTAACTGCCGTAAAATGGAACAATCCGTTTGGGGACAACCTGGAGTTATTGAACACTTGAGAAATGATGTTGTCATTGTTTCTTTATATGTTGATGAACGAACTGAATTACCTAAAAAAGAACAAGGTGTTGTTAAAGTTGGAGACCGCGAAATATCTGTTAAGACAATCGGCAATAAATGGACTGTAAAGCAAATGAGTGAGTACAAAACTGCTTCACAACCGTATTATGTAATGCAAACTCCGGAAGGCGTAGATTTAGGTAATGGTTCGGCGGATTATCAAAATCATTCTAATACAGCTGTATTTCAAAAATGGTTGGAAGAAGGATTAGAATTGAACAAAAAAGCAAAGTAATACCTTTCAAATTATACTAGAAATCCTTCGATTCATCGAGGGATTTTCTATTTTTACTTCATGAACAATTTTTTAATAACTCCAATCGAATACTTGAAAGGTGTTGGCCCTCAGAAGGCGGAGGTATTAAAAAAAGAACTGGGCATTTTTACCTATAAAGATTTATTGGAATACTTTCCTTTTCGCTATGTGGATAGGTCGCAATTTCATACTGTTGCTGATTTAGTAAAGCTTCAAGGTCACGCTCAAATAAAAGGTCGAATTATTGGTTTTCAAGAAGCGGGAGTAGGAAGGAATAAGCGATTGACTGCAAAATTTCAAGACACAACAGGAATGATTGATCTCGTTTGGTTCAAAGGAGCCAGCTGGATAAAATCATCACTGAAAATCAATGAGGAAATCTTAATTTATGGAAAACCAACCCAATTCAAAGGTCGATGGAATATTCCTCACCCTGAAATTGCATCCATCAATGCTGCTGAATCTGTTGGATTGCAACCCGTGTATTCAAGTACTGAGCGATTGAATTCAGTTGGTCTCAACACAAAAGGAATTGAGAAATTGATTCGCAGTTTAATCGAAAATATAGGTGGACAGATAGAAGATGTTCTTCCAGTGCAATTAAAAATAGAGCATCGATTAATTGATAGAGAATTAGCAATGATTTGGGTGCACGATCCGTCCACAGAAATGGAAGTGCAACAAGCCCGCTTTCGATTAAAGTTTGAAGAATTGTTTTTTCTCCAAATGGAATTACTCGTTAGAAAACAAATTACCATGGAAAAATCCAAAGGTTATTTGATGGAGAATGTAGGAGATGCATTTAATGATTTTTATAAAAAACACATTCCTTTCGAGTTGACTAATGCACAAAAACGTGTATTAAAGGAAATTCGAATTGACATGAATACAGGGCATCACATGAATCGTCTTTTGCAGGGAGATGTTGGAAGTGGGAAAACCCTTGTCGCACTTTTGTCTATGCTAATTGCCGTTGGAAATGATTTTCAAGCTGCGTTAATCGCTCCAACAGAAATTTTGGCGATTCAACATTATGAATCTATTCGTGAGCTTCTGGACCCAATGGGAATTGAAGTGGCGTTGTTAACAGGTTCGGTTAAAAAGAAAGATAGAAAACCGTTGCATGAACAATTGTTGAACGGAAAAATTAAAATATTGATTGGAACCCACGCTTTGCTGGAGGAAACTGTTCAATTTAGTAATTTGGGATTGGTTGTAATTGATGAACAACATCGTTTTGGTGTCGCACAACGCGCTCGAATGTGGAAGAAAAACGAACTTCCTCCACACGTTTTAATCATGACAGCAACGCCAATTCCACGTACACTTGCAATGACCTTTTATGGAGATTTGGAAGTTTCAGTCATTGATGAATTGCCACCTGGAAGAAAACCGATTACAACGTCTCACCGTTACGATGAAAGTCGATTGCGCGTGTTTGGTTTTATGCGAGAGGAAATTAAAAAAGGGCGACAGATTTACATTGTTTATCCTTTGATTATGGAATCGGAAACCCTGGACTTTAATAATTTGATGGATGGGTTTGAGGCAATTTCTAGGTCGTTCCCTAAACCGCACTACCAGATTTCTATGGTTCATGGAAAATTGAAGCCAGAAGATAAAGAATTCGAAATGAATCGATTTATTAAAGGTGAAACACAAATTATGGTCGCGACAACAGTAATTGAAGTTGGCGTCAATGTCCCAAATGCATCTGTTATGGTGATTGAAAGTGCCGAACGTTTTGGACTGTCGCAATTGCATCAATTAAGGGGTCGAGTAGGGCGTGGAGCTGAACAGTCGTTCTGCATTTTAATGACTGGAGATAAAATATCTGAAGACAGTAAAAAACGAATGGAAACAATGGTTCGTACAAACGATGGATTTGAAATAGCAGAGGTTGATTTGCAATTGCGAGGGCCGGGCGATTTACTTGGTACCCAACAAAGTGGATTACTCGATTTAAAAATTTCAAATCTATCCAAAGACGCACAAATTGTGGCTATGGCTCGAGAGGTTGCAAAGCAAGTGTTGACGAATGATCCAACGATTGAACTTCCAGAAAATAAGGGAATTCGTTCTCGCTTAAGTGATTTGTTGCGTTCAAGGCCGAATTGGGGGAGAATAGCATAAGAGATGTTAAGACTTCAAGATTTTAGGATATTAAGACTAGTGCCTTTGAACCGTCTCACTTGAACTTAAAACTATTTAAAACTTTGAACTCTTATTTTCAGAGAAAATAAGTAGTTTTAGAAAAAATCTTCAATGAAAAAACTTGTAATCCTTTTTGCACTTTTTGGTGGGACAGCTTATGGACAATTAATAAGCGGAGCAATTATTGACGAAGGTCGTCAAATGACTTCAGATACTAAATTCATTGTTGAAGGTATAAAAAGTGGTACAGCTAAATTCGAGCTATCTGTAGATCGAGAAGGTAGTGTGACTGGCGTTAGAATGTTGGAGTCGACATTGAAAAGTACTCCAGCGGAATTTGAACTTAAAAAATACATGCACAAATTCACCTTTGCCAAAGGAACATATTACCCAAAATTTCATCACGTTGTTGTAAAGATGACAGTTGTGAAGCCATAGTAGAGAGAATGTTTTATTTTTTAACCTTAATAATTCCTGTTTCTTTTGTTTTATTAGGATACAGTATTATCAAACCTAAGAATTGGAAGGGTTGGGTAAAAGTTTTGACACGAGTTACACCATTTTTGTATTTATATACAATATTTCTTTATTGGCTTGCTCTTAATAGCCCCGATAGATTAGGATGGGAATGGTTTACGCTATTGTTTTTCTTATTGCCCATAACATTAATTCTCTTGATTTTACATTTAATTACTTACTTCGATAAAAATTCTAAATCGAAGTAAGAATTAAAATGCGCCTAGCATTAGCAAAAGTGAAGCGAATTGAAAAGTGCTAAAAGTGGAGAAGAGAAAGCATTGCTTTCGATAATAGCGGAGCGGAAAAATCACCGACACTTTCAACTTTCAAGAGTGGAGCTGCATTGTGCAATGTAAGCGCTAGACCTTTTTGTTTCACTGCGTGGCTGCTTCGAGGTCGTTTTTGGGGCGATGCCAAAAATGAAAGAGAAGACGAATTCGAATTCTATTCACAATAAATCGCATCGCATTTAGCCTTGTGCAATTCCATAATTTTCTTGCGTTTCAACTTCAAAGTTGGTGTTAATTCTCCGCCATCAATGGAAAGTTCCTTATTTAACAAAGAGATTTTTTTGATTTGTTCCCAATTTCCGTATCCTTTATTGAAGTCTTCTACTTCTTTCATTATTCGAGCATGAACGGCTTCTGAATTTGCAATTGCATCATTACTTCCGTCGCCTAATTCGATGTTTTTACGCTTAGCCCATTCTGTTACAAACGCGAATGATGGGACAATCAAGGCAGCAGGGAATTTCTGTCCTTCACCAATTACCATAATTTGCTCTATAAAACGTGATTCTTTGAATTTGTTTTCCATCGCCTGAGGAATGATGTATTTTCCTCCAGAAGTTTTAAAAATTTCTTTTTTACGATCTGTAATTTTTAAGAATTTACCTTCAACAAATTCACCAATGTCTCCTGTATGAAACCAGCCGTCTTTCAAAACTTCGGCAGTGGCTTCAGGAAGATTGTAATAACCCATCATCACATTTGGTCCTTGCACTAAAATTTCACCATCCTCAGCAATTTTAACACTAACACCGTCTAAAAGTGCTCCAACTGTGCCAATTCGAATTCCTTTTTGGTGACAATTTACCGAAATAACTGGTGACGTTTCCGTCAACCCATATCCTTCCAAAACATCAATCCCCGCTGCGATAAAAATTCGCGCCAATCGTGGTTGCAAAGCCGCACTTCCCGAAGCGATCGCTTTTACATTCCCACCCAATGCTTCTTGCCATTTCGAGAAGATTAATTTTCGCGCAATTTTCAATTTGAAGTGATACCAAGCTGACTTTCCAACTACGTCGTATTCTTCAGCTAATTCAACAGCCCAGAAAAACAACTTGCGTTTAATTCCAGTCAATTCATCACCTTTTGCCATAATTTTATCGAAAACTTTTTCGATTAAACGAGGAACAGCGGTAAATACATCCGGTTTCACTTCTTTAATGTTATCACCAATAGTATCCATTGACTCAGCAAAGTGAATCGAAGCGCCAATGTACATGTATAAATAGTGCAACATACGCTCGTAAACATGACAAACGGGTAGGAAGCTTAATACTTTTGAGTTTTTATCAGCTGGAATAGGTTCAATAGTTGCTTCAACATTAGACAATAAATTACGATGGGAAAGCATTACTCCTTTTGGATTGCCCGTTGTACCAGAAGTATAAATGATAGTGGCCAAATCTTCGTATTTCACTTTTGCCATTCGCTCTTGTACGTTCGACTCATCGATAGACGTTCCAGCTTTCTTTATTTCACTCCAATGCTTCGCACCAGCAACCTTTTCCATGGTAAAAACATGTTGAAGTGCAGGTGTGTCTGCTTTTATATTTGTAATTTTTTCATTTAATTCACTGTCAGCAATAACACAAATTTTGATTCCTGAATCGTTAAATATGTAGCGGTAGTCGCTTTCAGAAATATTTGGATAAAACGGAACGACAATCGCACCAGTTTGTTGAATTCCAATGTCCATAACATTCCACTCGTAACGTGTACCCGAAATAATTCCAACCTTGTCTCCAGGTTCTACTCCCAAGGCAATCAAACCCTTTGAAATTTCCATCGCTTCATCCAAGAATTCTTGAGTTGAAACACCTATCCACTGGTTGTTTGTTTTTGTTACAAACATTTTGGAATTAGGATATGAATTTAATTGGTGATATGGTATGTCGAATAGTCGTTTAGTTTCCATCATAGTTCATTGTTGTATTGACGAATATAGTAAAAAAATGCGTAGAAATATACTCGTCCAATTAGTACAAATGTTAACTCTCAGTATTAATTTGAACATTTAGTTGGAATTATTGAGGAATCCTACTATTTTTAGGCGTTGTTAGTGTAACATTATTAGCACTCTAATTGTTTTAACTGTATCGAATACGTAATCAGAATTGAGAAGACGAGAATACAATATCATCGTGAATGAGCATTCAAATAATTTGTTTGGATATGCAATGAACTTTCTGCGTGACAGAGAGGATGCCGAAGATATTGTACAAGACGTTTTTGAAAAACTTTGGGTGAATCGAGGAAAAGTTGAACCTGCTAAAGCGAAATCTTGGATGTTTACGACTGCTCACAACGCTATGATTAATTTTTCTACTCGCAAGAGTCGAATGTCTTTCTATAATGAAATGGAAAGATTTGAAAAAGGGGAAATTGTTCCAAATAGTTTTGAAGCGAATGAAGTTGTAAATAGAGCTGTAAGTATATTGCCCCCAATTCAAAAAAGCATTATCATTTTGCGAGATTTGGAAGGGTATTCTTATGAGGAAGTAGGGGAAATTTTGAATCTTTCAGAATCACAAGTCAAAGTTTATTTGTTTAGGGGTCGAAGAAAAATTAAGAAGCAGTTAAAAGGATTAGTAGAGCTAGTATGAGTAATCCATCTTTTTCAAATATCGATTTATGGTTGTTCGAATTGAACGAGGGCAATTTGTCGTCTACACAAATAGAACAGTTGCAAGCATTTTTGCTGCAACATCCCGAATTAGATGTTGATAAAGATGTTTGGCAAAACGCTCGTTTGAGCAATAAAGAACAATTCGTCTACACAAAAAAAGCTAGTTTAATTCGTGAAAATCCAGTTTTCAGAATTATGGATTACGCGAGTGCAGCGGTTGTTTTAACTGCCATTGTTACAATCGGATTTCTTTCGACAACTGCCCCATCTGAAATAGCAGCAAAATCTGCCGGTTCGAGCGATTCAGCTGTTTCTGAGAAAGACGGAAGGGAAGGTATTCGTTCGACTAATACAAATCGAACAGCTTCCGCCTCAAATATGATCAATGCATTTTCAAATGCGATGAATGGACTTGTATCAACTACCGCTTTGAATTTTAATTCAAATGGGCCATCAGCAATTAATGAAAGTCCTAATCTAAACGGACCGGAAATGGCAAGTAATGTAGGGAACGTTGCTACGACAAATCGAATAAGTAATACTCACAATTCACAAGTGGCGACTGCTGGAATTAGCAGTATTTCGAATAATTCGAGCAACGGACTATTTTCGGGTCTAGGTTTGATTGATGCTGATGAAGCGTTTAATGATAATAAAAATGACTTTGCGTCTTATTCTTTTTACGAGGTGAATCAATTGAATAAGAATGATCTTGAAAGTGAACTTGGAAACAAGGATTATTCATTAGTAGCAATGAACAAAGACCATGAGTTAAACTTTTTCCAAAAGAAAAAGAAAACACTCACAAAATATCAGTTGATGATGAAAACTAGAGTTGGATCATTTGGACGTAAAGTCATGAGTATGATGAATAATCCAATTGCACTTAAAAACTTTAGAGATCCGCACTACAATATTCCAGGACTCTCAGTGTCAGATATCAACTTTAGTTCAGCAGGCTCTCAATTAGCAACGCGAATTCAAACCCTTTCTCGTTTGCAATGGCAAGGTAAAGAGAATCAGCAATTGATGAATCAATTGAATTTGGATGGATATGTTTTTGCAGTTAGAGGCGGTTTTTCATTACAAATGAATCATGCAATGTATAAGAACTGTCTCTTATACACATCTCCGAGCCCACGAGACAGGCAGAAATCT